>NZ_JBHJRC010000025.1:0-49990 GCF_042261735.1 Kitasatospora sp. NPDC056327
GCCCCGGAACCGGGGCCCGGCCCGACGACCCGTGCTGACGACAGGCAGGGCAGACGCCTGACCCCCGTCCCACCCCGAGCGCCGGTACGTCGTCGACACGTCTCCAGCACCGCCGGCGACAACCGCACGGTCCTGGGCATCACCACCCCCTGCCTCAAGCCCCCCGCCGCCGCCGAGACCACCTCCACCCGGATCCCTGCCAGGGGCTTGTGGGCGGGGGCGCGGAAGGTCACGCTGTGGGCCATGGGGGATACGTCCGGGCGCAGCCGGCCTCCCGCCCTGCAGGTCCTGGGGCGGTTCGTGGTCGTGGCCGTGGTGCCGGCCGCCGTTGTGGTGGCCGGCTCGTGGGTGACGGCCGGCGTGTACCGGCTCACCGACGACATGCTGTTCTACCTGACCATGCTGGTCATCGGGCTCGCTGCCCTGGTGCTCCACGGAGTGGTCCTCTTCGAGGTCGCCGCCCGGGAGTCGGTCCCGCGAGCCGTGACGGCGGTCGCCTCGACCGCCGTCCTGCTGGGAGCGTCCGTCTACGGCGTGGTCACCCCGTTCTGGACCGACCTGCAGGTGCGGCACGAGCGCGGGGTGGCGGTCACCGGCATCGTGGAGAGGCGGTGGAGCGAAGGAGTCGAAAGCGGTGGCCCCCTCCCGGGCCTGAGCTTCTACCTCAGCGCCCGTGCCCCCGACGGGACCCGGTGGACCCTGGCGGAGCCCGACCCCCGCGACGAGCGCTTCGCGGTCGGCCGCCCGGTGCTCTTCACCTACGATCCCCGCCACGAGGTCCGCCCCGCCCTCGGCCCCGTCCCGGGCGCACCGCCCTGGGCCGTACGAACGGCCGCCCTCTACCTGCTCTGCGCCGGATCCCTCACCGCCGCAGCCGCCTGCACCCTTCCCCCGTACCGCCGGCCGGAGAAGCGGCTCGCAGGCACCTGACCGGCAGTCAGAGCGCGTACGGGTAGAGCTCCACCTTGTCCGCTGCGAGGGTGACTTCTACCCAGGTGCCGTCGATGCCGCCGGGCGGTGGCGGTGCACGGACCTGGAACAGGAGCTGTGAGCCGCCCATCGTGAGAACCGCGACGGAATCCTCGCCGAGCTCCAGTCGTCCCCGCAGGACAACGTGGCCGCCCTCCTCCCGGACTCCCGGTTCGGCGAGCGGGGCCGGCTGGGTCTTGAGGCCCCAGCGGACGTCCTCATCGACGGTCCACTCGATGACGTGCCGGCCGGCGGCCTCGCGCGGGTCGCCGCGCCACACCACGACCGCGCGGCCGAACGGTGTGTGGGCCCTGACCATCACCCGTTCCGGCCTGGAGGAACGCATCAACTCTGTTTGCACCAGCACGCACTGATCATCCCTCACCGCCCGACGCGGCCGCCTGCCGGAGGACACCGGTGTCCTCCGGCAAGTCATCCTGCCCGCCACCATCCGATCCTGACCGGGGGCGCCCGCGCCAGCCGGGCCGCGACGGCCTCGGCGTCGGGGCCGGTCACCAGGGAGAGCGGGTGGCGGTTGCCCTGTCGGTGCACGGCGATGCGGGCCGGTCGGCGTTCGGGACGGACTCCGCGAGGTCGGTGAGCCCCGTTGGCCTCGCCCGTACCGGCCGTACTGATGGGGTGCCCCGTCGTGGGAGGGAACCGGTCCGTGCTCACGGTCGGCGACGTCCTCGATCAGGGGAAGGGGCGGGGTTTTGCCGGGGGAGAGGGAGGGCCTGGCCTAGGACGCCGCCCCTCGACCTGGGCCCACTGGCGCAACGTCACGCACGCGCCGAGCCGGTACGGCGCGTGCGTGAGACAGCGGCCAGACGAAGCCGCTCCGCCCGGCCGCCGGCCGCCCCAGGTCGGTACCGCCCGCCAGGCTTTGAGCGGTCGAGCAGGTGGCCGGTTAGGGTTTGGCCGCCTTCGGGTCGTGCAGCGGCAGTGGGGCGTCACCCTGCCAGGTCGCCTTGTTGGTGGTGAGGTCAGCAGATCCTGCGGTAGGAAACCTCGGGGAGGTACCTGTCCCAGTCTGTATGAGGAAGTGCGCCTCCGGCTCGTTTGCAGATTCCGGTGGCTTCCTGTTCCGGGGCGATGGTGATCTCGTGCACGGTCGCATGCTCGGTCGTTGCGCGCAGGCTGCGGTCGTCGGGGCCGAAGGCCAGGGCGAGGGCGGTTCCTCCTGGTGTGGGGAGAGCGGGGCCGAGTGGTTGGCGGGATGCGAGGTCCCACATCCGCAGCGTGCCGTCGGCGCCCGCGGCGGCCAGGGTGCGGCCGTCGTGGGAGAAGGCGAGTTGGACGATGGGGCCGAACCCTCCTGTGGTGCTGGATCCGACGGCACCGGGCAGTACACCCAGGTTCTGTTGGGTGCTGTCCAGGAGTGTGACGCGGCCGGCTTCGTCGGCGGTGGCGAGGTAGTCGCCGACCGGGCTGAATGCCACTGCGCGGGTCGTGTTCTTGGCGAGCACACCGAGATTCGTCTGACCTGGTGGCAGGTCAGGAATCCGGTGGTGCGGAATGGCGAGGATCTTTCCGTCCGGCCGCACCGCAGGTTGCTTCCCGCCGATGTGGGTGATCATCCCTGTCCTGGCCTTCGTGGAGAGGTCCCAGGATTCCACGGCCCCCCATCCGTCCTGATCGGTCCGTGACACCACGAGCGACCCTCCGTCCGATGTGAAGCCGATAGCGTTGACGCCGGACTCTGTGAGCCCGTCACCGGCCACGAGGTCCAGCGTTGCGGTGACACCGGCGGTGGCAACGTCCCAGATGGACACTCTGGGGGGCGTCTCCGCCTGAAGGGAGTCGAAGACGCTGTATGCGAACGCTCCACCGTCGGGACGCAGCGCCATGAGGACGGTGCACGGCAAGGGGAGCCGATGCGGCGAGACGCAGGACGTGCCGGGAAGGTCAACGACGTTTCCTTCCTTGCGGAGATCGCGCAGTTGGAAGCGGTACGTGTTCCCGCCCTCAAGCGGCGGCAGTGTGGCGAGCATGCTTCCGTCGGAACTGAACGCGGCGGCCGTGATCGGCCGGCTCGTCCAGGACGGAACGAGGATGTTCGTGAAGTCGATGGTCCGGACCGCGGCCCCGGTCGGACCTTCCAGGTAGCGGATCCGGTGCCCGGCCGGATCCAGCCTGAACTGGCTCGCTTCGCTGCTGGCCAGCGGATACCGCAGCAGCGGAACCGATGGGGTGTCGAGGCGCCAGAGCAGCACCTCCTTGCCGTCCGAGGCCACCATCAGTGTTCCGTCCGGACTGAACGCCGTCTCCCTGACGCCGGCGTGCTTGATCCGCGGGAGTTCCGCTCCCGAGGTGATGTCCCAGATCCGGACACCCTCGCTGTCGACGACTGCCAGGAGGCGGCCTTCCTGCGCGAACCCGACGGCCTGGTTCAGGCATTGCTGCGCGGTGACGTCGGGAGCCCAGGGCGTCGGGACCTGTCGCTGCTCGGGCACGTCCCACACCTGGACCGGCTCGCCCGGAATGCACAACGCCATCAGGCTGTCGTCTGGGCTGAGCGATGCGTCGGGGTACGGGTAGTACGGCATGCGGTCCTCCAACCGCATCCGCCGCTGCCTGGTTTCCGGCACGCCGTGCAGTTCGTCGGGGCCCACCGGCCTGCGCTCACCGCCCCCGATGCGTCGTTCGAGCAGCAGCCGGTTGTCCCGGACATCCCGAACCTGGATCACTTTGTCCGCGCCGGCCACGGCGTGGAGGAGCAGGGTCAGCCCGCTCGGGCCGAGACGGGCCGCGGTCGGATCCACTCCCAGGCCGAAGGAGCGGCGAAACACCGGGGCCGATTCCGTGGTCGCGGGCAGATTCCATACGTTCACGTAGCCGTACTCGAACCCGGCAAGTGTCCGGGTATCGGCGCTCATGTCCTCCACAGCCTCAGCCAGAGACCCCACCCCGGGCAGTGTCGCCACTGGCCGGTGCGTGTCGACGTCCCACTTCACGACCTCGTCATGGCCGACACCGACGAAGGTGCGGCCGTCGCCGCTGAGGAAGTGCGTCTGCGGGACGGCGCTGCTGGACGGTGGAGCGATGAAGACGTCCTGGTCCGGCTGGACGGCGGCGGCGAGGAGAGCGGAGCGTGTCTCAGGCAGATCGGCAGTACTCCACGCGGCGAGACTCAGTCGCATGGCTGTGAGGGGGTCGGAGGAGCGCATGCCGGTGGCCATCGCGGCGGCCCGGCGGGCAGCGGCCTCCATGCGGTGCCGTTCCCCGGTCAGGTTCTGCTGCCACGCAATCACCCCGGTCAACAGGACAAGGACAACCAGGGCGGACAGCGTACTGACGAGAACACGCAGCCGTCGGGCTGAACGCGCCGCGCTTTGCTGCTCTCGGCCGCGGGCGGTGAGAGCAGCCCTGACAAACCTGGACTCCAACGGGGTGAGGTCCTTGCGGTACCCGCCGGTCGCGAAGGCGGCCCTGACTGCGGCCAGCCGGGTGCCCCGGTAGAGCGCTTCAGGGTCCTGGCCCAGTTCCTCCCAGGCCTTGGCCGCTTCGGTGAGCCGCCGGTGCTGGCGCAGCGTCTCGCGAGCGTCCTCGATCCACATGTTCAGGCGGGGCCAGGAGCTGATCAGGGCTTCGTGGGCGAGGCGGACGGTGTCACCGTCCAGGGTGATCAGCCGGGCGCGGGCCAGCACTTCCAGCACCGCCGCCGTGCTGGTCTCGGCGTCGCCGGTGCCGAGGGATTCGAGCTCGCCACGGTCGGCAGGGCGGCTGGTGTCCTGCACCCCGTCGCCCGGAGCGACCAGCCGCAACAGGACACGCCGGGCAACGAAGGCTTGCTTCGGTGTCAGGCCGTCGTACGCCCGTTCCGCAGTCCCGGCGATGGCACCGCGCACCCCGCCGGCGGCCTCGTAGGCGGCCTCCGTCAGTACCCTGCCCTTGCGGCGGCGCCAGGTCTCCAGCAAGGCGTGCGACAGCAGGGGAAGTCCGCCCGGCTCGCCGCCGGTCTCCTCGACGATCCTTGAGGTGAGGGCACGCTCGACGATCAGGCCCGCGCCGGCGGCCGGCTTGACGATCGCCTCCCTCAGCTCGGCCGGCCCCATCGGCCCGACCAGCAACGTGGCGCTGCGCAGGGCCTCGGCCAGGCCGCGGTGGTCCGCGCAGTGGCCGAAGAAATCCGCCCGCACCGCCAGGACGACGCGCACTCGGCTGTCGGGCTCACAGGCCGCCAGGAGCAGCCGGATGAAGGCGGCGCGTTCTGCTGTGTCGGTGCACAACGTGAACGCCTCCTCGAACTGGTCCACCAGCAGCACCGTGTCGCCCTTGCCGTCCGCGGGCGTCGTCGGCGCGGCGTGGCCGGAGGCGGGCCGGGGGCCCGGTGTGAGGATCCGGATTGCCGCCGGGCCCGCGCCCGTCGGGCCCCGGTCCCGGAGCGCCGGGATCAGCCCGGCACGCAGCAGGGAGGACTTGCCGCTGCCCGACGCGCCCACCACGGCGACCAGACGGTGGGCATCCACCAAAGCCAGCAGCTCGGCGACGAGCCGGTCCCGGCCGAAGAACCTGTCACGGTCATCGGGCTCGAAGCGGGCCAGACCGCGGTACGGCGCGTCGCCGTCGCCGTCGCTCCGGCCCGCGGTCTCCTGCACCGTGGCGTGCCAGCGCCGTTCCCACGCCACCAGGTCCCCACGGCAGGCCTCCACGTAGGCCAGTACCACCGGCAGCGACGGGAGCTGCTGTCCTGCGGCCGCCCGCGACAGCGTCGCGGCCGAATACCGGGTACGCCCCGCCATCACCCGGTACGTCACGTCCCCCGCATCCCGGCGCAGCTCGCGCAGCCCCACTGCGAAGCGCTGCACCGGCCCGTCCCCCGGATCCAGCGGACTCTCCTGACGCCCCACCGTGTCCTCCCCCACCCGCTGGCACCACCGGACCGCGTCAACCTACGAGCCGGGACAACCCGTTGCAACGGCTTCTCGACAGGCTGTCTCGTTACAGCGGTCGATCCGGCCTGCGGCGCTGCACTTTGTTTCACGTGATGGAGAGGGCTGCGCAACAACCCGACAGCCGTGAAAGCTCGAACCGGGCCAGGACGCAGCGCAGCAACGGCCGCCCCCGGCACCGGCACAACCCGTGCGCCGGCGGCACCACCACCCGTACGAGGCGGTGCCGCCCCACCGGCGCAGCACCTCGGCATCCGCGACCCCACCGTTTCAGGGCCGCCCGGAAGCCACCCCTGCTGCCCACACCGAAAGGAGACAGCAATGCCGCTCATCAGGATCCGTAGCGCGACGGCCGTGCTCGCCTGGAGCACGGCGCTCGTCGGCGCTACCCTCGCTGCCGCGCCGGCCTCCGCTGCGCCGCAGCAGATCAACTCCCCGGTCGCATGCGCGAGCACCTACTACCACTGGTGCGACGCCGTCGGCGCCGGCGGTGAGTACGCGCAGATGAACGTGTACTGGGGGAGCGACGGTCACGAGTACGTCGACGCGTTCCTCAACACCACTCACCAGGGCCAGAACCTGTGGGTCCTGACGTGGAACGGCAGCGGCTGGGACTGGTCCGGCACCCCCGCCACGATCGACGAGGGCGACGGCTGGTGGGGAGCCGTCGACTACGGGCGCTCCGACGCCGGCAAGACCATCAAACTCGCCATCTACAACTGGGACACCGGCCGGTACATCTACACCAACGCGCACTGAGGTCCCGGCCGTCCCGCCGGCAGTATCACGCCCGCCGCATGTGGTGGGCGTGATGCTGCCGGACAACATCAACCACCTGTCTCTTCGGGGAAGGAAATGTCAATGAAGCGTACGAATCGCGCGGTCAGGGTCCTGATCGGTTCCGCGGCAGCTGCGACGGCCCTGGCCGGGCTCGCCGCTCCGACCGCATCCGCCGCCGCGCCCCAGGTCACGGCGAGCTGCTCCGGGCTCTCCTGCTACGGGCTGGACCCGGTGGACACGGGCTGCAACAGGGACGCCTACACGGTGGAATCGGTGGCTTCGGGGAGGGGCACGATCGAGCTCCGCTACAGCGCGTCGTGCAGGGCGAACTGGGCCCGGATCTCGGGCAGTTCGGCCGGGCAGTGGTTCTACGCGCAGACCGAGAGCGACTGGTTCCAGTGGTGGCGAACGACCGGCGCCACCGGCTACGGCAACATGGTCGACGGTTCGGGCAGGGCGCGTGCCTGCATCGAGTACGGGGTCTGCACCGGCTGGCACTGAGGTTCCTCCGCCTGCCCGGGTGCGGGGAACCGCGGTTCCCCGCACCCGGAGGGTCGGCGGCTGATGACCGGGTGGGGTGCGGCACGGCCGGCACCCCACCCGCAGTCCTGCCAATCCCATTGGCTCGCCGGGCACACGTGATCACAGACGGCCTCCGGCGGCACCGACGGCCTTGAGCATCTGCTGACGGGCCACCAGGACTTCAGCGGCCGCGGGCCGGTCGGTTCCTGGTGGTACACGGGGTCGAGGTCCTTGTCCCCGTGGAATGGGTCGAGGGTGAGGAGGGCGTACTGGGCGGACTTCATCGTGGTGTCGTCGGCGATGAAGACCACACTGGGATCCTCGCCCCGCTTCACCGCGGTGACGGCTGCCTCACCTGTGGTCCCGGCTCAGGTCGGGGCTGTCCACCAGGTGGATCTCGGCCTCATGCTCGCTGCTGGGCCCCCACGGCCGGCAGGCCTTCTCCACTACCGCCCGCCGCCGTCCGATCCTCGTCGTCGGTTCTGATGGTCAGAGCAGCGAACTCATCGCGTCCAATGGTCTCGGGCAATCCGTTCGCCGCCCTTCTCGGTCTTCGGTCAGGGCACAGGAATCAGCAGTCATAGCGGTGGATCGTGGGCCAGTCGGGGCAGGCACGGCAGACGAAGATATAGATGCCACCGGCGTCGCCCATGACCATCCCGTGGCTGTTGTCCTGCCGGGTGTCGGACACCTCCGAGCCGGGGCCAGGACTCGTCCGCTCCTCAACCGGTAGCCACCGGCCGCACGACTCGCTCGCTGAGACCGTCAGGAGGTGTTCCATCAGCTCGCCGCAGACGCACCCGGGCCACCTCGGCTCCTGGGTCCAGCCCGGATAGCCGCCGACCTTGCTCTGCCTGGTGGTGAACGCGTCGAAGTAGGAGATGCCCGTGGCCTCCTCGACCTCGTCGCTCCACACGCCGACACGCTCGCACAGATCGTCCGGCAGGTCCCAGTCCGGGTACTCAACGGCTTCGGTCGGGTGAACAACGCAGGGCCGAGGCACGTACTCGTCGTCGAACTCGTACGGTTTCGGCGCTTCCCCCCGCAGCTGCCCGGCCGAGGTTCCCGCGGCGGATCGCCAACGCAGGACGGGCGTGGGCGACCATTGGTCGTGTGCGGAGTGGATCAGCGGACACCAGAGCACCTGGAGCACATCGGTGCCGGTCGGAAACACCAGGGCCGGAACATCGTTGGCGAAGAGTTGAACCACAGGCACCATGGCGACCGGGGCCGGCCCGACGGTCGCACGTCCGCGCGCAGGGTTGTAGTGGTCCGGCGCGGCACATGTCGGCCAGGGTCGTCAGCCGGCCAAAGCAGCGGTCCACCGAGCGAACTCTCCCACCGGCCGGGGGCACCTGCACGCGGGTACAGCAGAGTTGTGGATCGAGCATGCGGCACCAGGTCCGGGAAGTGGTCCGCCACGTCGAAGGGCGGCGGCGGAACGGTGAAACTCATGGGACCTCCAAATCGCCGCATGGTAGCGCGGCCCCCGGACACCACCTCTGCCCGATCAGCAGGCCGAGCCGAGCCGAGCCGGGCCGGCCCCGGCACCCACGCCGTGTCCGCGGCGACCGGCCGGGTTCTCAGTGGCGGTCCCACCGGAGGTGGAGGACGGCCAGGTCATCGGTGTGGCGGCCGGCGTTCAGGTCCTGGGCCTGTTTGATGAGCAGGTCGACGTGGGTGCCGGGATCGGCGGTCGGCGTGGTGTTGATCAAGGCGAGCAGGCCGTCGACGCCGAGACGGTCGCCCGTGGTGCCGTTGTGCCCCTCGGTGAGGCCGTCGGTGTAAATGGTGAGCGCGCCGGCCTCGGGGAGCGGGAGGGTGGTACTGGGCCAGTTCCGCAGCCCGGGCAGGATGCCGAGCGCCATGCCGTGGGCGACGGCCACCTCCCGGGTGCCCGCCGCGGTGGCCAGGAGCGGCTCGTGGTGGCCGGCCAGGTGCACGATGGCGGTCCCGCGCTGCTGGTCGAGGGTAAGCAGGGTGGCGGTGGCGAACTGGGACTCGCTGCCGCGTTCGGCGACCAGGACCCGTTCCATCAGGTGCAGCAGGTCCTCGCCGCGGTGGCCGCCGAGGACCAGTGCGCGCCAGGCCGCGCGGAGCAGCACACCGAGCGCGGCGGCGTCGCGGCCGTGGCCGCTGACGTCGCCGACGACCGCGTGCAGCAGGCCGTCGTCCCCGACGACGACATCGAGGAAGTCGCCGCCGAGCAGGGCCATCGCGGTGCCGGGCAGGTAGCGGCTGGTGACCTTCACGGTGGAGGTGCCCAGGATCGGCGGCGGGAGCAGGCCGCGCTCCAGCCGGGCGTTCTCCTCGGCCCGCAGCCGGATCGTCTGCGCCTCCATCGCGGTGCGTTCGGTACGGCTGCGGTAGACCGCGTAGCGCAGGGTGCGGCGCAGCAGGTCGGGCTCGACCTTGCCCTTGACCAGGTAGTCCTGGGCGCCGGCCGCCATCGCTTCGGCGCCGGCCTGGGCCTCGGCGAGGCCGGTGAGGACGACGACGGCGTTGTGGGGCGCCAGTTCGCGCACCGCGGTGATGGCGGCGGTGCCGGCCGCGTCGGGCAGGTTCAGGTCGAGCAGGATGCAGTCGATCGGCGTCGTGGCCAGGGTGGCACGTGCCTGGGCCAGGGTGGTGCCGACGGTCAGTTCGAAGCGCAGGCCGGTGTCGAGCAGCAGCTCCTCGACCAGGATCGCGTCGGCCTCGTCGTCCTCGACCAGCAGCACCCGGTAGAGCTGCTCGTCGGCGGCCGGCCCGGACTGTGTGGGGAGGGTCATGGCGCCTGCCGCTCCGCCTCGGACCCGGCACGGACGGCCTCGGGCAGGGTGGAGGCAGCGGCGCCGTGCTGCGGTTCGGCGGCGAGGGTGAAGACCATCCGGGTACCGTCCCGGTGGTTCGGGTCGACGGTGATGGTGCCGCCGTGGAACTCGACGATCTTGCGGCACATCGCCAGGCCGATCCCGCTGCCGCCGAACGCCTCCTTGGTGTGCAGCCGCTGGAAGATCACGAACACCTTGTCGGCGAACTCGGGGGCGATGCCGATGCCGTCGTCGGTCACCGCGAAGTGCCACAGCGGACCCTCGCGCCTCGCGGAGACGTGGATGTGCGGCTGCTCGCCGGGGCGGCGGAACTTCACCGCGTTGCCGATCAGGTTCTGGAAGAGCACACCCATCTGGGTCGGGTCCGCGACCACGGCCGGCAGCGGGTCGTGGGTGATGTCGGCACCCGCCTCCTGGACACTGACGCTGAGCGCGTCCAGGGTGCGCTCCAGCGTCTCCTCCAGGTCGACCTCGTCGCTGGTGTTCAGGACCCGGCCCACCCGGGAGAAGTCCAGCAGGTCGTTGATCAGCACCTGCATCCGGTTGGCGCCGTCGACGGCGAAGCCGATGTACTGGTCGGCCCGCTCGTCGAGCTGCCCGCCGTAGCGTCGCTGGAGCAGCTGGGTGAAGCTGGACACCTTGCGCAGCGGCTCCTGCAGGTCGTGCGAGGCCACGTAGGCGAACTGCTCCAGCTCCGCGTTCGAACGCTGGAGGTCGGCCGCCTGGGCGTCCAGCCGCACCCGGGCCTCCTCGGTGAACGCGAGTTCGCGCACCAGACGGCGGCGCATGGAGTCGATCTCCCCGCTCAGGCGCCGCAGGTCGGCCGGACCGGTGGTGGTGATGGGGTGATCGAACTCGCCGCCCGCGATCCGGCGGGCGTCCGCGCCGAGCTGCTCCAGCGGCCGGTTGATTCCCCGGCGCAGCCCTTCGAAGACCAGCACGGTGAGCAGGGCGATGACCGCCGCGATGGCGGTGAACACCGAGTTGCGCAGGTCGAAGGTGGAGGTGAGGTCGGCGCGCGAGGCGGCGCGGTCGGCGCGCAGCCGCTCCTGCTGGGCGGTCATGGCGGCGCGCACCGCGTCGAAGGACGTCTTGCCCTCGGTGGAGAGGCTGGTGGCCAGCGCCGAGGGGGAGCCGGGGGGCTCGGCGGCGATCGGCCGGGCGACCTTCTCCTGCCAGGATGCGATGGAGGCGTTGACGGCGGCGAGGTCGGCCAGGGCTTCCTCCTCGCCGGGCAGCAGTTCGGCGAGCCGCGCGGTGTAGGCGGCCTGGTCGGCCAGGCCCTGCCGGTAGGGCTCCAGGAACTCGGCGTTGCCGGTGAGGCCGTAGCCGCGGATGCCGGTCTCCTCGTTGAGCATGGCCGCTTCCAGGCGGAACGAGTACGTCAGGGCGGGGGAGCGGACGTCCACCAGGTCGACGCTGATGGTCTCGGTCCGCTGCAGCACCCACGCCCCGGCGAGGCCGAGCGCGGTCAGGACGGTCAGGGACAGGGCGACGCCGACGCGCAGCCAGCGCCTGGTGGTCCAGGTGGACAGGGACCGCGAACGCGGCGGCCTGCGGTCGTCGTGCATCATGTGCCTCTCCGGTGGCGGCCGACCCGGGAGGGAGGCCAGCGCATACTGTAGGGCCACGGCGACAAGCGTTGTTGTCGAGGGTCCGGATGCGGCCTAAAGTACGGGTCATGCCTGGCAAGAACTTCGTGCTCCGCTCCACCTCGGAGGAGACGGCCGCGATCGCGGAAGCGGCGGTGGCCCGCCTCGCCGGGCGCCTCGTGCTGCAACTGCTGGAAGAGTCCGCGGACTCCGCCACGGGCGGCACCGCGCCCGCGCTGAGTACGCTCCACATCCTGGACCACCTCCAGCGGGCCGCCGAACGCCTGCAGCACCGGGCGGCGATCACCGCCGCCCGGGCAGGAGCCGGCTACCCGCAGCTCGGCTCGGCATGCGGGCTCACCCGCCAGGGCGCCCGCCGGCGCTGGCCCGGCATCTTCGACCATTCCGATGAAGCACCCACGGAGACCTTGATCATGACCAGCCCCGACCGCGCCTTCGACGTCCTGCTGGTCGAGGACGACGCGGCCGACGCCATCCTCATCGAGGAGGCCCTCACCGAACGCGGCGCCCGCAACCTCGTCCAGGTCACCGACGGCATCGCCGCCCTGGAACACCTGCGCGCCCCCGGCGCGGTCCGCCCCGACCTGATCGTGCTGGACCTCAACATGCCCCGGATGAACGGCCGGGACCTGCTGCGGGTACTGAAGACCGACGAGGACCTGCGCACCATCCCGGTGGTCGTGCTCACCACCTCCGCCGCCCCCGACGACGTCAACGGCGCCTACAGCAGCCACGCCAACGCGTACGTCACCAAGCCGGTCAACCTGGCGGAGTTCGAGCAGGCGGTGCAGAGCATCGACGCCTTCTACCTGGACACCGCCACCCGCCCGCCCCGCAACTGACGGCGCACCGCCACCGGGCGGCGAGCGCCCGGCGGCGGCGGTGCCGCCCGAACGCGCCAACACTCCCCGCCCACTCCACGTCGCCGTTTCGGGGGCGTGGGGCGGGCGGCTGTGACCGCTTGACCCACAGCCCCGAACGCATTCCGAAACCGCCGGCGATGCACCGGCATGGATCCGGGAAGTGGGGGCACACGGACTGTCGCAACGACCGCGAACGAAACAGTCCGCCGAGGAGGCCGTCATGGGCATGGGTGACAAGATCGGGAACGCCGCCGAGAAGGCCAAGGGCGCTGTCAAGGAGGCCGCGGGCAAGGCCACGGGCAACGAGCGGCTGGAGGCCGAGGGCAGGGCCGACAAGGCCAAGAGCGACGTGAAGCAGGCGGGCGAGCACGTCAAGGACGCCTTCCGGCACTGACGCACCCCTCGCATCCCCTGTCCGCGGTGCGGACCCGGCCCCAGCCGGGTCCGCACCGCGGCCGCGTTCCGGCACGCCACTCTCGCAGCACGCCGGTCCTCTGCAGCGGCAACCGGTCGGCTGGTGCGATCGGCGCGATGAAGGAGGTTTCCGGTGCGGTGTCGTGCAACACCGGCTGGAAGGCATCAGCCCGAAGGTCCCGCCTCCACTCTCCGTGGCCTGGATTCCGGTGCCCGGACGCCGCCGAGCGGACAGTGCGGGTGACCTGTCGAAGGGACCAGGGGAGAACCTGCCCGGTCCCGGATGGCCCGGTATCCCCGCCGTCCCGGACTGCCACAGGGCGATCGGCGGATACCACGGCGGACTCTCCGACCTTTCCCGCACCGGCCCACCTTCGCGGGCCCCGACCACTGGGCCGTGAGGTGCGTCGCATGCGGTCACCGGCTGCGGGCAGGCGTTGGACGCACGCATCCGGAGGCCCGCGAAGGATCCTAAGGTCGGAGGAGATCTGCATGACGAAGATCCACGGAGTGGGGTGGGCCCGGCGCCTTCCGCTCGGCACGGGAGTACGGGCCGGCCGGGAGTGGGCGCGGACGCATCTGGAGGCCCTGGGCTGGAACCGGGACGCACCTGCGGTGGCGGACGCGGTGGTACTGGCGGTGTCCGAACTGACCACCAATGCCCACGTCCACGCCGGCAGCGACGCGGAGCTGGTGCTGACGTGGGACGGGCGCTGTCTGCACCTGAGCGTCCACGACCGTAGCCCCCGGCTCCCCTGTCCGCGATCGGCAGCCCCCGACGCGATCGGCGGACGGGGCCTGGCGCTGGTCGACGCGCTCGCCGACCACTGGCACACCCGCCTGCAGAAGAACGGCAAGACGGTCACCGCCTGCTTCCACCCGCCGGGCGCGGGCCCTTCCCACTGAGCGGTCCGGCCCGGCCGGGGACGGCCCGTCGGCCCGCCACCTGGACCGTCCAGCGCCGCCCGGTCGTGGCCGGAGCTCATCCCCGGCGCAGTGTCGGCAGTCCGCTGAGATCCTGGGGCGGCTGAAGACCCGCCTGCCCGCCGTTCCCCCGCCCACGGCCCACGGCCCACGGCCGAGCAGGTGGTGGCCGCCGTCCGTGCCGAGCCCGCCATGGCCCGAGCCGAGGCCGACGTCCTTCGGAACGACGGAGGCTGAACCACCCGGCCGGGACGACCTGGAGGTATCGGCGGTCGATGGCTTGATGGCGTGTTCGGGGACGCAGTGGCCGGTCTGTCCGATGTCAACCGGAGCGGGAAGTGCCAAGGCACGCTCCGGGGAGGTTCGCTGTCGTCACGGCCCACGACTGGCGTCGGCGGGCCGGGGCTGTCGGTCGGCGGGACACTCGGTGTGGTTCCCGGGTGGGTCCAGTGTGCGTGGGGTGTGCCGGTCGTGAAAGTGCCATGTCCACCGGTTTCCGGTACAGCGTCCTCCGGTTGCCCGGAGACGGGGCGGGCCGGCCGCCCTCATGACCTTCTCCTGCCCGGGTGAAGGTGAACTGTCCTGTAGTGATTGGACGTTGACTTCCAGCTCCGCGTGAACTGGCGTATTGGGCGCTGCCGCGTTCCGGCGGGCCGCCGGAACGGTTCGTGCTAGCAGGAGGGGAAACGCCCCATGCTCTTGAGCACCGCATCCGCTGCTCCGCGGACGGCTGGGCACCGGTTGCGCCGCGGCATCGTGGCACTGGCCGCCGGCGCACTGGTCGGCGGCCTGACCGTCACGAACGCCCCGTACCCCGCGGTGCGGAGCGCGGCGGCGATGGCCGGGGCGTTGCCGGAGGCGCGTGCGATGAGGGCGCCGCCGCCGGCTCCGGTGAGCTTGCCTGATCACAGTCTCGGCCTGCGCCGCGTCGGCAGCCAGGAGCTGGTGCGCGGTGGTGAGGACCGCGGCAGCATAACCGGGGTCCTGCGGGAGACGGTAGTCGCCCCGTACCCGGGGCTCGCGCGGCGCCGGGCCGGCGCTGGCCGCGGGGGCCGGACGCAGCAGGACCGTGGCGGTGTACAGGTCGTCGAAGTAGGTGAGGGCCTTGACGTGTTGGCCGTTTCTGCGTGCGTCGGGGTCGGGTTCGGTGAGCAGGGCGCGCAGGCCTCGCTGGCAGTCGAACTGGTCGGCCGGCACGGTGGTCGGCGCTGCGGGGGTGTCGAGAGCCTGCACCCACCTCGGCTCTGCCCACCGCGGCTCCGGCTACCCGGACGCAGGCCGCCTCCTGAGCGGACCCGTCACCCGGGCGGTCGGTGCCGCCGGGCGCCACGGCCGTGCGCGCCATAGCCTCGGTACATGTCCGACGTCACATCCGCCATGGCCGGTGATCTCCCCGCACCGGTCGAGGGCCTGCTTCTCACACACTTCCTCACGGTCGGCGACGTCCCTCGTTCACGGGCGTTCTACGCCGACATCCTGAGCGGGACCGTGGTGTTGGAGGAGAACCCCTGCATCGTCAAGGTCGCCAACAGCTGGATCATCATGAACCCGGGCGGCGGGCCCACCGACGACAAGCCCGACGTCGTCCTGCGCACGCCGGAGGATCCCGGCACCGTTTCCAGCTTCCTGAACGTACGGGTCGCGGACATCCGTGACTTCTACGCCACGGCGAGCGCCAGAGGTGCCGAGTTCCTCACCCCACCCATCGACCGCCGCGCTGAACTGCGCTGCTACATGCGCGATCCGGACGGATACCTCATCGAGGTGGGCCAGGCCACGGGGATGCTCAGGGGCATCCTGGCGCGGACCGACACGGAGCCCTGATTCAGGCGGTTGATGCACCGCTCGGCCGTGTTGCGTTTCTTGTAGGCCTCGGGGTCGAATCCGGCTGGGCGGCCTCCGCGGGAGCCGCGCCGCAGCCGGTTGCGGACTTGGTCCGCAGGCTGCGGGATTACCGTGCGGATGTGGCGTTCGCGCGGGCGGAGTACGCGCGATCCGCGATCACCGTGTCCGGCCGGGTCCGCGGTCGCCCGGGGCCCGTGCGGGGAACGCGGAAGGCTTCGCCGCCGGCCTGCGCCAGGACTGGGAAGCCGTCATGGCAGGTCTCACGCTCCGCTGGAACTGTGGCCCGGTCGAGGGTCACGACAACCGGGATCAAGATGATCAAGCGCCAGATGCTCGGTCCAGCCTAGCTGGACCTCCTGCGCAAGCGCGTGCTTCTCGCATCATGAAGACCGCGGCGGCTTTCCAGAACCGGCTTCTCATGGCCATTGTCAGCTAGTCGCGTCTCCGGTTCGCACGCTGCCTGCGTCGAGGTGCAGCTCATAGACCGTGGAGCAGTCGGCTGCCAGGGTGGCGACCGGCTGTCCGCAGCGACACGCACGGTTGAGGCCGCGGTCGCCGACGGGTCCGGAGCAGCAGCCCATGCTCGCCTCCGCCAGGAATTCCAGTCCGGGTGCGTCCTCAGGATGGAGGACGACGTTGCTGCGCGGGCCCGCAGACTTCAGGAGCCCTCGCTCATCAGCCTTCCAGCCCGCCCGGCGCTGTGCCGGGCCGTCCTCGTCGTCCGCGTACGGTACGTAGGGGGCGCCCCACGGCTCGGGCTCGATCGCGTAATGCCCCCGGGGCATCGTCGCAGCGGATCTCCGCGTCCCTTGCTCTCTCTCCTCGTACGGAGGCGGTTCCGGTACGGCCGACAGCAGTGTCAGCGGGGGTGTCAGGACCGCACCGCATCCGGAGCAGTGGAAGATCGTCATGCGGCTTTTCTAACCGCACGGCTCCTGTCGCGCATCTGATTTCGGTGCCAGCCGTTGGAGACGGAACCGCTGGACCTCCTGTGACGACCGAGGCAGGCAATCCACTCCACAAGCCGTCCAGAGCCTCGAAGATCATTCACGGCACTCGCGCCAGAGCCCAGAGTTTCCCCATGGACGGCCAGTTGCGGATGTGCCGGTGGGTGCCCGCTTTCGGCTGGATGTCGTTAGCCGTGGGTTTGTGGCCGGTTCTCCGGCTGTCGCCTGCCGGCCCGGGTCAGTGCGTCCTCGGCTTGGGCGGTCAAGGTGGTGACGAGGTCGGCTGCGGAGGGTAGATCCGTGATGAGGTCGACTGCCTCGCCCGCCCAGACCGGCATCGGGGGAATCACTCCGCTGACCATGTCGTCCTGGTAGTCCTGACGGGCCCGCGGGTCGCGGGCCAGCTCGGCTTCCCGGCCGCGCCATCGGTCGAGGTAGGGGTGGCCGAGTGTGCGGGCCGTGTACTGGTTGGTCGGCCAGCTCGCGCCGCGGGCGATGTCCAGCACACTGTTGCGCTCGGTGTCCTGCCCGCGCCCTTCGATCAGGGCCCTGCCGACGGAGGGATCGACCAGGGCCTCGGCCGTCGCCTGGAAGCGGGTGCCGATGAGAGCTCCGGCGGCGCCCAGGGCCAGTGCCGCAGCGAGGCCCCGGCCGTCTGCGATCCCGCCGGCTGCCAGGACGGGTAGCGGTGCCGCGAGGTCCACCACGAGCGGCACGAACGGCAGTGTGGACCGTCCGCGGCGGGCACCGTGCCCACCACTCTCCGTTCCCTGCGCCACAATGACGTCCGCGCCCAGGTCCACGGCCCGCCTGGCCTCCTCCAGATCGGTGACCTGAACCATCACGATCGCGCCTGACCGGCGGATTCGATCGACGAACGGGCTCGGGTCCCCGAAGGAGAGCATCACCGCCGCGGGCTGGAACTCCAGCGCCCGTTCCACCGCGCTGGCATCGACCGCCCAGGCCAGAAAGCCGACACCCCAGGGCTGATCGGTGCCCTTCGCCACGATCGACAGCTCCCGCGCCAACCACTCCCGGTGCCCGTACGCGCCGCCCACCAGCCCGAGCCCGCCCGCCCGGGACACGGCTGCTGCCAGCGCACCCCCGGCCGCACCACCCATCGGCGCCAGCACAATCGGGTGCCGCACCCCCAACAACTCCGTCAACTCCGTCGCCAAGGCCATGGCCCTCATGATCGCTCCTACGCCGACTGGCGGGGAGGGAATCGGGGAACCGGCTCCACCAGCACCGCATCGAACTGCCGACGGTCGGCGGCTACGCGTCGTGACATCCGCGGCCGGGTGACTTCCCAACAACTGGCCGAGACTGGGGAATCCGAACTGGCCACCAACACCGGACCCGGCCGCCGCCGCGCCACATGCTCCTGTGGTGCCCACCGCTCGTCGCCGTGCCGGCCGGCGTCATGGGCCCGCTGGTCGGCGTGCTGCCGGTGGCGCGCCGGCCGCTGGTGGTGAAACCGCTGACGGTGGCCTGCAGGCGCTGTCGGCGGGCCGCCGGGGCCGCTGACCCGGACGACTCACCCCGGCGCGAGTCCGGCGAGGGTTCAGGAACATCCGCGCGAAGTCGCTCCTCCCGGCCAGTGCGCCGAAACCTGGAAGGCCCTGGCCCAGGCCGACCCCTCGGCTCCACCAACCGGCAGAAGGCCCCGCGCTGCGACGTGGGCGAGACCTAACTGCGTGATCTGACGATGAAGGAACGACGACAGCACATCGAGCAGGGAACGCGGCCGCCTGACCGCGTCGTTGGTCCACATCGAAAGGAGTGTCCGTGAAGACACGTCAGAGGGACCGAGGCGCCCCCGAACCGCAGGCACCGTGGAACGAGGTCAGGCCCCGGCTATGGCAGGGCGGGCACTTCTGGGCCGGGCCTGACGGCGAGGTGCAGACCGCTGTTGTCGGTGCTGAATTCGACCTGGTCATCAGCTTGTTCACGCGACCGGGCCACGGACCGCACCCCGGAGTAGACCACTTGATCAGTGAGATCCCGGACGGCCCGCTCACGGCTGAGCAACTCCACTCGGTCCAGCAGCTGGCCGTCACGGCAGCTGAGGTCGTACGGAATGACCGCACTGTTCTCGTGCGCTGCCACTCCGGCTACAACCGCTCCGGCCTCGTCGTCGCACAGACCCTCATCGAGCTGGGTCAGGACCCGGCGACCGCCATCGCGCTCATTCGACACAGTCGATCGCCCTGGGCCCTGAACAATCAGACCTTCGAGCAGTACCTCAGTACGGGACTCGACGTCGCCTACCTCCTAGCCGGACTCGAAACCCGCACTTGATCAACAGCACCAGAGGTTAAAGAACAAGCTCAGGTTCCGTCGCCGTTAGCGGAAAGGGCACTGAAGCCGTACGAGTCGGCCTCGGAGCGGGCGACGGTATCCCTGGGGCACGGCCATCGAGCAAACCGGCGCGGGCGGTGAACTCCGGCACCAGCAGACGCAGCGCCCGGCGTCCGTGCAGCGCGACAAGGAGCCCGATCTCCCCCGGCCCGGCCGGCGCGGCACCGGGAAGGGGATGCAGGCGGCGCATCTCGCGCAACAGCCGGTGCCCGGCCAGCGTCCGCGCCGGGGCGCACAGGAAGGTGAGCGAGAGCACGGCCAGGGGCAGACCCGTCCAGAGGGCTTCACGCGCCGCGACGGCCACGGCCGCACCGCCTGCTGCCGTGGTCAGCATGCCAGCCGCTGTCAGCCGAGCTCGGCCGCATCGCAGGCCACGCCCGGCCAGTTCGGCGCGCACCTCTTCCCGAGCCCGCCGCACAGCCGGAGCGGCGGTATCAGCCAACGACAACTCCCGGCCGAACGCCGTCCACACGACCCGGTGCAGGGAGGTCGCGTCACGTCCGGGTCCGGTATGCACGACCCGCCGAAGCAGGCCACGCAGACCGACATCGATCGCCCCCGCAAGGTGGAGTTCCACCACGCCCACCGTCAGCGGGGCCTTCGAACCGCCCCGCACTCCCGCGACACCGGCCGCCGCCAGACCGTCTGCCCGCCCCCTAACAGGCAGCCACGGCAACAGCCCCGCACCGACGAGCCCGGCCACCATGCACACGAGACCGATCAATCCCATCACGCCCCCCGTCAACTGACAGCAGGCCCTCCCCGGTCCGCCCCCAGAAGAATGACACGGCCGGATGACCGCCGCTCAGCAGTCAGGCCCCGACCCTGCGCCTACTGCATACCACCGGCAAATCGCAGGGAGCGCCATCTGCCATCACCGACAACACGACGAAAACCTCAGTAGTCACCGGTGGCCTCCGGCTCACCCCCGTGGGTGCGGGGAGAGCAGCGGCTCACCGGACCGGCGGACGGTCACCTGCGACTGACCCCCGCGGGTGAGGGGAGGACGCGTTGCCGTTGGCGTCCACGGTGACGGAGAGCGGCTGACCCCCGCCCTCGCGGGGAAGACACGACCCACGTCTTGGTTGAGTTCTGGATCACGCGAGGGCGATACCACTGTCTCCGCAACACCCGGACGAGTGATCATCGGGTCCGCACCTTCGAAGCTGAACGGGCGCGAGGGTCGGCTTCTGCCGTAAGGTTCGCGGGGCCCATGGGTCGTCGTGCTCGGTTGGATCAGACTGTTCGGGGTGGAGCATTTCTCGAACGCAGCGCCGCAGTCCGGTCTCGTTCGACCCGCCGACGGAGGCCATCCAGGGCAGGTCGTCCATGGCGTGGGCGCGCTCGTCGGTGGAGAGGCAGTCGACGAGCGCGCGCAGGTCGTCCGGGGCGGGTTCGTCCGTGAGGCCGAGCCAGCCGATCGCGGCGGCCAGCCGGGCCTCGGGGGCTTGAGCCCGGTCCCGCCAGCGTTCTCGCATCCACACAGTGGTCGACGGGTGGGGGTGGGCACGGGTGGCTTCGGCCGTGGCGAAGACCAGGGCGGCGCGCACAAGCGGGTCCTGCTCGGCGTCGAGCCGGGCGTGGAAGGCAGCACGAACCGCGTGGTCGAGGTCGGTAGCGGCGGCCAGGGCGTAGGCGGCGTGGATCCGGATCGCAGGCTCGGGGTCGTGCAGAAGGGGTTTCAGGAGGGTGCCGTCTGCGGTGACCGCAGCCCGGGCGGCGGCAACTGACCAGCCCGCCGGGTAGCCGGTCACCTCGACCCCGTAGTTGTCGTAGAGGTCCTCGTACTGGGTGTCGGCGCGATGGAGCAGCAGTTCGCCGTGGGAGGCGACGCCGAAGTAGCGGGCGCGGGCCGGGGAGGAGGCTTCAGCGAGCGCGTCGGCACGGTACGGGTTGCGGGTGTCCGCAGCGATCCGGATCAGGAACGGTACGGCGAGCACAGCGGCGGCCCGCATGTCGTTGGCGCACATACCGCTCACAACACCCATTCCGACACTAACGGGTGAACTGCCGGTACGGAGCAGGTCGATGGCCTCCCTGACGTGATTCCCCTGCGGGAAGTTCTCCCAGGGGACTTCGTCGAGTAGGAATCCGTCCTTGGCCTTGGTCCGCATGGCGGCCACCACCGCACGCACATCGAACGGCCCGCCCACGAACGAGGAAAGGTCCGCCCCGTCCGCCAGCGCTCGGCATATTGCGAACGTCGGTTCGGTTCGCCACTCGCCCACCCCATACCACCCCGGCCCTGAGTCTGATCGGAGTAGATCATGCCTGAGCGCACAGACAGGCTGACCCCCGCGCCCGCGGAGTGGTCCACCGCGGCGTGTCGGCTCGCCTACGAGCAGAACGCCTCGATCATCTACGTGGAGTGGAACTTCGGCCGGGACATGGCCGTCCTGGCGATCTCGAACTCGTGGGAAGCACTCCAGCGGGCCGGGGGCATCCCGGAGACCGAGCTGATGCCGGCGATCCTGCCGGTGTGCGCGAAACAGGAAAGCTGCTCCGCGCGGGGCCGGTGGCGCAGCTGATGGTGCAGGACCGGGTGCGGCTGCGCGGCGTGTTCACCGACCTGGAGAAGGAGTGGGTGACGTGGATGCCGGCCGACCCGGACTCGCCGGGCCGGATCGACGCCTCGTGCATCCTGGCGTACGGCCTGATCCCGGAGGCGAACCGCGGCGCGATCGTGCACGTGCCGCTGTTGACCGCGCCTCAGCCGGGCGGCCATGCGTCGCAGCAGAGCCCGGCGGCCCGCCTATAGGGGAGAAGGATTGGCCGTTGATCTCGCGGCTAGCGGAGCCAGTGGGCGTTGCTCCAGGAGCCGCAACTGTAGTCCCCGCCCGCTTCGGTCAAGCACTCCTTGACCTGAATAGCGTCCTCGCCGTTGCTGATGTTGATCCTGGGAAAGCTGACGGTCCTGGTCTGGTAGTCGTCCTTTCCTGAAGCGCTGACGCTGTAGGCCGACGACGATCCTCCGGTTGCCAATCCGAAGCGGATGTAGAGGCGGGCTCCGTGGCTGTCGGTGGCAGTGTCCGTGACTGCGATGGTCGTCACCACGGATTCGACGTTGTTCGGGTACTGCACCGCGTAGGTCCCTCGGCCGTATGCGCCCACTACGTCTCCGTCGGTGCCGGTCGCGGTGTAGTCGGGGACGATGACTGCCGCCGTCGCGGGACCGGCAGCCATGAGTACGGCCGAAAGCGCCAACGCTCCACCGGCGGCGGCAAAACGAATCCTCCGCAACACGCATCCCTCGGCAATCTTCTTTCTCACGCGTTCCTCCTATCGGTATTGAGGAGATTGTGCACGTCAGATGCCAGGGCCGCACAGAGTTTTTTCTGCCAACTTGGATGACTCTTGAAATCCCTGGCGCGGGACAGGTGTGGAATATCTTCTTCTTGTGTCCCGAATTAGGAGGGGTGCCGGGTGTTGCTGCTGATGGATAACGCGAAACGGCCTCGATGGGCGTATTGTGCTCGTGGTGTACGGCCTGCGCCCGGAGGCCAGCAAGGGCGATCGTTCACGCTCCGCCGCCGATCGCGCCTCAGCTGGGCGGCAGTGCAGCGCAGCCGATCCCGGCGGTCGGCCTGTACGGGCGCCGGCTCAGCCGATGAGCCCGCCCGCGCTGGGCACTACCCTTCAGGCAGATCGTCTAGGGGGAGGTCCCCGTGAAAGGGCTGGGGGTTGATCTCCCCGCCCATCCCCGAGAACGCCTTGGCCACGGTGAGCAAGAGCGGGCCGAAAATACTCATGACCTGTCCCGAGGTGACCCAGTCCAAGGAGAGGAAGTAGGCGCGGTCTTCGGGACTGCCCTCCTCGATGTCGTAGCTCTTGAGGATCGTGATGTTGTGGTCGGCCGAGCTCACCATCACGCGGGTCTGGAACGTCGGCGAGGACGGCCTTGGTCGACTGGCTGAGCCTTGAGACGGGCTGCTGCCCCTGCAGGTCCCGGCGGATCGTGTTGATGCGTTCCGCCATGGTCGCCAGCCTCCCGCGGCGGGCAACTACCTCTAGGATCTCGGGGCTGCTCAACCGGCCCTGCACTTCGTGCGGCCCGTGCGCGCGTGGAGTGACCCCAGGCCGTTCAGATCTCGGCGGAGGAGTTGACGTGCGGCCCGTACGCGCGGGGTCATCCGGCCTGACCGAGTAGCCGACGTTCGAGGCCGGGGTTGAGGGCCCGGCGGCGAGGATCAGGTCGGGCGGTGGCCAGTCAGTTGGTGCCAGCGATCGTAGGCGGCTTCCAGTTCGCGCCGCGCCCGGGGGATTCGCACGTCGTTCTTCGCCCGGTCGGTGACCTGCCGCAGTTCCCGCTCAGCCCGGCGGCGGCCGGTGGTGTCGGCGAGGGTGCGCTTCAGTTCGGCCTCGGCCGCCGGGATGAGAGCGCGGCGCCGCTTCCCGGCAGGCCCGGCGTCGGCGATCGCGTTGTGGATGTGGACGACGAAGGCCCGCACGGTTGCTTCCGGGATCTCGGTGAGCGGGAGGGTGACCAGCTCGCGTCGGCCGTCGGGCGGGGTCAGGTAGAGGAAGGCATCGGTGAGGGAGTAGCGGTCGTCCACCTCCAGCCCGAGGAGCGGGTGGTCCGTGCTGGTGAGGGCATCGGTGTTGACGCGCAGGACCTGCTCGTAGAGGTCCAGGTGCTCGCCGAGGGAGTGGAGCAGCGGCCCGGTGCCGGGGGTGCGGAGTGCGGCGAGGCGTTGCTCGGCCTGACGGATGCGGTTCTCGTGCTGGCGGGCGGCGGTGTCGGCGGAGGAGCGGGCGCGCTCCTGTTCGGCGACGATCTCCCGCTCGGCCCGTCGCAGGTTGTGGCGGGCGGTGCGCAGGTGTTCGCGGTCCTGGTGGCGGGGGTCGAGGGGCGTGCCGCCAGGTGCCGGGGTACTGGCGCCTCCACCAGGCCGTAGTGAGGGCGGCGGCCAGGGCTGGCAGGCCGGCCCAGAAGAGGCTGGTCCATACGGCTTCGGCAGTCACGGTGTTGTCTCCTGGTCAGGGACGGCGTGCGGTTCGGTCGGCTCCGGTGTGGTGTTCGCCTTCCGCCACCGGCTGCTGGGGGTCGGCATCGCCAGCCGCACCGTCGGTGAGCATGCCAGAGGGCGGTGCGCGCGCGGGACGTGTTGAGGGATCCGGTCGGGCGTGGGAGTGTCACCTCGATGACCCCGTGGCGGTGCCGCTGCATGGCCTGCGGCGGCGAGGTCTCGCCGACGCGCATGAGGGTCCGTACCGGCGGGGGCTGCCGGTACTGCGCCAGCCACGGCTTCGACCTCACCGCCCCGGCCCGCGTCTACGTCGTGCAGCACCACCAGCACAATGCGGTCAAAGTCGGAATCGGCGGTACCGCCGGCCGCAACGAGCGAGTCGCCCAGCACCGTCGATCCGGCTGGGTCCTCGTCCAGGACTGGCACTTCGCAACCGGTGTCGAGGCCCACGCCGTCGAGCAAGCTGTCCTCCAGCAGCTGCGCGAAGCCGGACACGGCCCCTACCTCAGCCGGGACATCATGCCGAACGGCTGGACCGAGACCTTCGACGCGGACCTCGTCACACCCACCGCTCTCGCCACGATCGTCAAGGCCAGCATCGCCGACCTGGCCGGGACAGTGAAACCCGTACCAAACCGGACGATCCTGCGACCGGATCGCTGGAGCGTCCGCACAGGCCCCTCCACGGTCGGGCGGCGGACGCCAGCCCGAAAGGCCGGTCGCGGCCAACTCCCGCTCTTCTGAGATCGAACAATTGCTACGGCAAACGGTGGCGCCGTGATCGGCACCGCCCTCTGCTGTGGCCCCGGTGGCATGCATCCCGGAGCCGGAGCTGGAGCCGGAGCCTGAGTGCTGCGGGTTGGCGGACTACCAGGTCACAGGGACCACGGCGCGGATGAGCCGGACCGTGTCGTGCGCGGAGAGCCGACCGGCCTCTCCTCCGATCGTCCGGCACCTCGATGTCGCCGTAGCCGTCGTCCAGGAAGACGATGCCGTACTTGTCGGTGTAGGCGTCATAGACCACCCAGCCCGACACCACCGCCTCGAACTCCGGCCCGTCGGCGCTGTCCCACAGCCACCCCACGCCCCGCTCCCTCCCCCTCGGTGCCCGTGCTGACCGCGACCCGGCAGCGCCCCAGGTTCCACCGTGCCCAGATCGCGGTGCCGCCTTGTCGGGCCCGGTTTCCCCGGGATGGCCTTGCTCTGTCCGTCCCTGTCCGGTCGGACCGTGGTGGGTGGTCGAATCTGTGTCACCCAGCCCTACCCGCCGGTCCTGGCGGCCGTCCTCCAGCGACGCGGGGGCATCCCCGTCGCCGTGCGCGAAGCCGTCCTCGACCAGTTGGGGAACCGTTCGCCCGTTACCCTGCGGGAGCGGACCGAGCGGCGCTGGTGCGCCACCTGAAATGCCGTCGCGAATGTCAGTGGATCGTGCAAACGTTCTCCTTGCTCAACCCCCTCTAACGGAGAAATCGTGACGATCCGCCGTACCGCCCTGATCACCGCTGCCGTGATGCTCACTCTGTCCGCCGCAGCCGCTTGCGACGACGGCGACACGCGGTCGGCCCCGTCGGCCGCCGCCAGTTCGCCAGCCACGGCGAGCGCGACCGCGAGTGCGAGCAGCACTCCGAGCGCGAGCTCTACTGCGGAGGCCTCCAAGCCCGCCGCCAGCCCGACCCCGACCGCCGCACCGACCGCCACGGGCGCGCCGGTCGACGCGTCCGGCGCGTTCGACCCCGCGATCGCCCTGGCCAACGCGGACCGTACGCCGTACGCCGCGACCGAGACCATGAAGACGACCGCCACGGCGGACGGCCAGGGGTCAGTGATCACGAGTACCGGCCGGGTCAACTTCAACACCCCGACCCGTGAAGGCCGGAGCGAGACGAGGATGACCCTGGGGAACAGTGACGAGCCGGTGCTCTGGATGGAGGTGATCAACACCGGAGCGGCCGTCTACACCCGCGACAGGACCAAGCCCGGAAGCGCCTGGGGACAGACGGACACCGACAGCGACGACCGGGTCGACGACGCCGCCGTCTACGCCAAGGTGCTCGCCGACGCCGGCCCCGCCGCCCGCAAGGGGATGGAGCAGAAGAACGGCATCCCGGCCTACCACCTCGCCTCCCGCCTGACGGCCGCCCAGATCAAGACCATCGACCCCGAGGACTACCAGAAGATGCTTTCCAAGGGCGTCGACGCGAGGGAGTACGACATCTGGATCGACCGGTCCGGCCGGGTCCTGGCCCAGACGATGTCCATGAAGGTGCCCCGTGGCGGTACGACCATCACCTCGACCATCACCGTGACCTACACCGACTTCGGACCCCGCGAGACCTTCACCGCGCCGACCACCGCCGCCAGCTGACAACCGCAACCGACGAGCTGCCCGTTCCATCCCTGCTCCACGTCCGGGCGGGCTCATCCGGTCATGCCGCACTGCGTTGGCGGTGCGGCCCGGCCGGATGATGGCGACCGCCCGGGCGTGGAGCCTCCGGTCCTGGTCCGGGCTGCGGCTAGCGGCTGCCGGCGTCGAAGGCAGCCGGCTCCCGTAGGGCGCGGCTGTGATTCACGTCACTGCCGGCGGCTCGGTGCAGCATCCGGCCCCGTTCCGCCGTCATGGGGGCAGTGATCGGGACGGGACGAGGAGAGGAGGTCGGCGGGTGAGGTTTCGCAGGAGCGGTCCGGGCAACGGATTCACGGAGTTCGTCGCACAGCGGTCGGGAGCGTTGTTCCGCACCGCGTATGCGCTGACCGGTGACGTGCACGTGGCCGAGGATCTGGTGCAGGAGGCGCTGGAGCGGGCGTGCCGACATTGGCGGAAGGTCGCGGTGGCGGACTCGCCGGAGGCGTACGTGCGCAAAGTGCTGGTCAACCTGGCCAACGACCGCTGGCGGCGGCTGTCGCGCCGGGGCGAGCGCCCCGGGCTGTCGGGGGTGCCCGAGACGGCCGACCCCCGGGACCGGTTCGGGCAGGTGGATCTGCGCGCGGAACTGATCGAGGCACTGCTCGGGCTGCCGATGGGCATGCGCAGCGTGGTGGTCCTGTACTACCTGCACGATCTGGACGCCCGGCAGGTCGCCGACGTCCTGGACATCTCTTCGAGTGCGGTGAGGTCCCAGCTCGCCCGCGGCCTGGCCAAGCTGCGCGATTCCGTATCGGGCGCCCAGGCGCCGCACACGCCGTCGGCCGCTTTCGGAGGTACGAAGTGAGGAACACGTCGTCCGGACCGGCCCCGTTCGAGCCGGG
This sequence comes from Kitasatospora sp. NPDC056327, assembly GCF_042261735.1. NCBI lineage: Bacteria > Bacillati > Actinomycetota > Actinomycetes > Kitasatosporales > Streptomycetaceae > Kitasatospora > Kitasatospora sp. NPDC056327. Next base: position 27,157 of record NZ_JBHJRC010000025.1, read on the forward strand.
CCTCGAAGCCGAGCTGCGTGCCGCGGTGGCCTCCTTCGCCGACGGGCCGACGGCGCCGGTCGTCGACGCGGCCGCGATCGAGCGGGCCGTCAGCCGCAGCCGCACCCGCCGGGCGGTCCTCGGCACCGCTGCGGCGTGCTGCGTGCTGGTGTGCGCCACGGCGGGGTTCTTCGCGCTGAGGCCCGTGCCGCCCGCGCCCGGCGCCTCCCCGTCCCTGTCCTCACCGGCGAACGGGGCGTGCACCCCGCTCGCCACCGGCACCCCCAGGAGCGGAAGCGCCGATGCGACTCCGGCACAGCAGCAGGAGCAGGAACAGACCGCGGGAGCGGGCATCGCGCTGCCGGACCTGGCCGGCATGCCGGTCGAACAGGCCGGAAGCCTGCTGCGCGGACTCGGACTGAGCTGCACGATCATGCGGCACACGGACTGGAACGCTCCCGCCGGGCAGGTGATCAGCAGTCACCCCCGGGGCGGCGCAGAACCGGTGGCACCGGGCTCGTCCGTCCTCCTGCTGGTCTCGACGGGCAAACCCGGCGGAACCTGAGCGACCGGGCCCTTCGGGGGCTGAGGAGGATCGGAACGGTCGGTAGCGACAACGGGCCGATGACGGGTGTGGCTGCCGCCGATCGACCTGGCCATCGCGTACGTCAAGGCGCTGGACCCCGCGGCGGTACCCGCGTGGAGCAAGGCCTGGCACGAGCTGAGGATCCAGGAGGACAGGTCAGGCAACGACCTGACCTGTCCGCGGGCCCGGTACGGACCCGCCGCCCTTGGGCTCTGGAGAGCTGGGGAGGTGACTGCGAAGGCCGGAACGCGCCCGACGCGTACGTCCCGAGAGTCCCGAAAAGCACAGCTACTGCCCACGGCGGCGCCCCGTCCGGGACGGGGGCCCGGGCGGGGATCGGAGATGCAAGAGCTGTCACCGTCTTGATCATGGAGAAACGGGGCTCGCGGAGTGCGGTGATCGAGAGGGTCGGAGTGTGTGAGGCGGATGTCCACGGGCGGGCTGACCGAGCATGCCTGTGGACATCCGTCTGGCCGTGACTGCTGGCGCCGCGGCGACGTTGGTCCGGCATGACTACTGAGTTGTACCTGCCGGTGCGCTAGCCGGACGAGGCGGATGTCGAGTGCGGGCTGACCGGAGAGGAGGGGGAGGCGCTCGGGGTGGCGGCGGAGGCTGGCCGACGAGTTGCGGCCTGGGTCCGGGAGCTCGCGGCGCGGCAGGAGGTGGAGGTGCACCGCCGGTGCCTCGACCTCACGGCCGGTGCGGTCGAGCAGGCCAGCGGACCCGAGGCCGTGCCCGGTAGCGAGGGCGAGCTGGTGGACGAGCTGCGATACCTCCTCGACGGTGCCGCCGTGCTCGGGGCTGTCGCGAAGAGCAGCCCCCGGAGCTGACGGCAGGGGAGCGGATCGCGCTCGCGGCGGTCGTTGTGCTGGCCGCGGCGATGTCCGGCAGGGTGCTGAGCTACTACGACCGCGAACTACCGGTGCTGGCGCGCGTGATGGACGACGCGGTCGCGGCCGGCTCGGACACCATCCTCCGTGTGCGATCAGGGGCCGCCGTGCCGGGCGCGGCGCCTGGCACGGCGGCGGTGTACGGGGTGGTTCCTGGCGGGGACACGTTCCGGAGCCGGCAGCCTGGGGGTGTCCCCGGCCGGGGACACCCCCAGGCCGGGTCAGTGGCCGGCCTCGACCGGGCGGGCGGGGTCGGTCCAGACGGTGCCGCTGACCTTGAGCCGGTTCTTCTCGAACTGGCCGCCGTGGGGCTCGGTGGCGATGACGGTCAGGATCGCCACATGCTTCTCCCCGGTGAGCACGCAGATCCGGTCGCCCGTCTTCAGACTGAGGTTGATGGTGCCGCTGGGCACGTCGGCGAACAGGCGGTTGCAGTCGGCCAGGGTCGGGTCCGGGCCGGGCGGCACGAGGGCCAGACCGCGTCCGTAGGTGCTGATGCGCTCGCCCTGGGTGAGGCTGGCCAGCAGATCGGCGTGGGCACGAAGACCATCGACTGTCGGCGGGTCGGAGTCGAAGTCCGTCCCGTCGAAGGTGATCCAGGCAGTGCCGCTCCAGTAGACCACCGGGGCCGCACCGGCTGTCGGGCCCGTGGACGGGGGCGGAGTGGGCGTGGGCGGGGCGGCGGTGTCGGCGGCCGCGGCCGCGCTCGTGGTGGGAGACGGCGAGGCTGTGGGAGAGGACGGGGCCGTGACGCCGGTGCTGGGGGCCGGGGACGTGGCGGCGGTGGCCGGCGGGGCGGTGGAGGGGGCAGGAGCGGCGGTTGTGGGGGAGGCCGGGGGCGGAGTGGAGGACGGTGGCGGTGCCGCGGTGCTCCGGTCGTTGCGGGTGGCCAGGAGCGTCATGGCGACGGCGCTCACCGCGACCAGTGACAGGACCAGCAACGCGACGGTGATCCGCAGTCCCCGGCCGGAACCGGCGGGCGGCGCCGGGTCAGGAGGCAGGTAGGAGGCGAGACGCTCGATCTCGGCCTCCACGGCCGCGAGTTCCCTGCCCTGCTGGGTCCGTTCGCCCGTGTATGCGACGAGTTCCCTGTCCTGGGCGGCGTCCCGCCGCGCTCCAGGGGCGGTGAGTTCCTCGATCCGCGCGGTTAGTTCCCTGATACGGGCCCTCAGTCGGTCGGCGAGCTTCTCGTGGGTGTAGATGTCGAGCAGGAGCCTGTTGCCGTCCACGGACAGAGCCGCCTCGTAGAGGAGGAACGTCAGTTCCGTGACGCCTTCGCGCAGCCCGCGGCCCTCTGCGGCCAGGCGGTGCAGCCTGTCCAGGTAGGTCTTGCGGGGAAGCCGCTCGCCGCGCTCGAAACGCCCGATACTGGACTTGCTCTCGCGCAGATGCCGCTCCACGTGACGAAGCGACAGGCCGGTTCCCTCCCGCAGGACACGCAGGTGAGATCCGAGCCTCACCGAGGCGTCGGCGCCGTCGGCGGTGCCCGCCCGTCCGGCCGGCCCCCGGGCAGGCACGTGCTTTTGGGGAAGCCTCGGATCCTGCCTGCCCTTGCCGTACTCGTACATTCCGCGTCCCTCCCGCGTCGGCCCTTTCCCCCGCCCGCCCGGGGACGGTGTCCCCGCCCGGAACGTGCTTGAGGCCGGTGACACCGTGGCGCAAATCTAGGGCCCGTAGCCGCCGCCCGGCGGCCATTTACCCGACGAAGGAGCCCGATCGTGATCGAGGCGATCTCCCGCATCACGAGCCTGCCGCCGCGCGCTCTGGCCGCCCTGATGACCGCGGTACCGGTCATCCTGATCGTCACCGTCAACCTGCCCGCGGCCCTCCTGTGGTCCTTCCGCCCCGGGCCCAACACCCGCAGCAACGAACTCCTCGGCTCGGTCACCGCCTGGACCCACGCCCTCAACCCCGCCGCCCCTTCGCCCGACCCGGCACCGGACGCCACCGGCTGACCGGCCGCCAGAACCAGGGGCACCCGACGGCGGCGGCGCGGCGGTGCCTGGCCGCCGCACCCCGCCTCCGGTCCGGCACCCGCAGCCGACACCTCCGCCACGAGCCCCTGTACCGGCCGGGCCCACGCCGGGAAGCCGCCCGGCACAGGCGCTGCGGGCGGCGCGGCCCTCAGATCGTCCAGTGTCCCGCCCGGACGGTCGCGAACCCGGACCTCCTGCCAGGCAATCCGTTGATCCGCCGGCGCGGCCAAGGATGGTGGCGGAGCGCCCCGCAGAGGTCACTCCCCTTCCCTCCGTCACCCGGACAGGTGATCCCGCAGGCCGTACCATCCGCGGCAGTCGCTCACCCGGATGCGGCGTGTGAGCAGCGACGTGACGACCCCTCCCGTGCGACGCATGACCGCCGCCCGCGGAGTCCACCGCGGGCGGCGTGCCGGGCCGTGCGGGTGACCCGGTGGCATGTCGCGGGCCCCGTTGCACCGGCGGTGTGCGTCCCTGAAGGAAAGCGGGCCCGGACCAGCCGGTGCCCCGCTGCGATCCGGAAGGAAGCAAGCACCGTGCGCAGACACACGACGGCCGTCCTGGCCGCCGCGACCACCGCGGCCCTCGCATTCACCCTCGCCCCCGGCGCCACCGCCCTGGCCGCCGGGACGAACACGGGGGAGCAGCTGCACGCGATCGGCCTGACCGACGACCAGCACCTGGCCGACTTTCCCGTCGCCCACCCCGGCCACGTCCACGACATCGGCCCCGTCACCGGACTCACCGGCGACACCCGCCTGGTCGGCATCGACTACCGCGTCCAGAACCGCGCCCTGTACGGCGTCGGCGACCGGGGCGGCGTCTACACCCTCGACGACACCACCGGCTGCGCCACCAAGGTCTCCCAGCTGACCGTCCCGCTCCAGGGCGGCTACTTCGGCGTCGACTTCAACCCCGCCGCCAACCGGCTGCGCGTCATCTCCGACACCGGCCAGAACCTGCGCCACAACATCGACGACCCCGCCGGTACGCCCGCCGCCGGTACCACGGTCGCCGACGCCGCCCTGACCAACCCCGCCGTCCCGCCCGCGACCACCGGCACCACCGCTCTGGGCGTCACCGGCGCCGCCTACACCAACAACGACCTCGACACGGCGACCGCGACGACCCTGTTCGACCTCGACACCGCCAACGACCGCGTCTCCCTGCAGTCCCCGGCCAACGCCGGCACCCTCGCCCCCACCGGCCGCCTCGGCGTCGACGCCGCCCCCGACGCCGGTTTCGACATCTACTACTCCGCGAGGAACGGCTCCAACCACGGCTATGCCGCCCTCGACGCCGCCGGCGCCCGGAGCCTGTACCACGTCGACGTGCTGACCGGCCGCGCCACCGCAATCGGGGCGTTCCCCGCCACCAGCCGCGTCACCGATCTCGCCCTCCCGCTCGACCAGGACTGAGTCCCGGGCCGTCGGACGACGGCACCGGGGCGGGAACCGCGCACCTCACCCGATCGGACCGCGGAACCCGCCCCTTCGCGCCCGGCACGATGCCGAAACCCTGCCGCGCGCACCCCTGATTCGCCACCGCCACCGCCCCGGACTGCTCACCTCACCCGAACGGACCAGCGCTTCCGCCCCGCCTGCCCCCGGCACCCGACCACCCGGACGACCGGTGCCCCTGGCCGGCGGCCACCCGCCGCGAAAGCCGCCCCCGACAGGCCCGGCGCCCACCCCGCAACAGGAGCGAGGCCGGGCCAAGACCGGCCGACTACTGCGCCCCGTCCGGAGTGCGGAAGCCTTGTCCGGGCAGGTGTGGCACCCACCCGCCTGTCCCGGGCCCCGGCGTGCTCGTCCGCGAGTACCCCCGCGGCCTCTCCTCGGTGGCAACCATGTGCTGTTGCAGCGCTGGGTGATCTCCACCCCAGCGCCGGGCGGGTTCCCTGACGGTCTCTCCGCTGCTGTGGCGGGCACCTTGACGGTTCACCGTGGCGGAAGCCCCGATTTCCTGTACTTCGGCACTGGCCGGGGTCTGTTTTGTGCTTGTCCGGTGGTTTTGCGAGAACGGACTTTGGGGACCTGGTCCCGGGCGCTGAGAACAGATGCTTGGTGCCCGAGGCGACGACGTTGCGCAGTGTCGGGCCACGCGCCCGAATCCGGACTGCCCGGGTCGTGCTGCGGGTCGTTCACTTGGTTGTGTCCCTGCCGGCGGTCCTCCTGATGGCCTGTTCTGTGGCGGCCGTCGGGAGTGCGCCGCACGCCAGAACCCGTCTTCGGACGACCTGATCGGCCGTCCCGTGACGATCGTCGCGGGACGGCGGGGCCGGGAGCCCACACAGGAGCGCATCAGATCAGCCCCTGCCCGCGTGGATGCACGAGCACGCAGCAGGGAGCCGTCTCACCATGTCCGAAGAGACCCGGCGCCGCCCGCAGGTCGTTCCGCCCGTTGTGGAGGAATCCGTAGTCCAGGGAGGACGGGAGCCGGTCGGTCGGCAGCCCGTGGGGCAGTGCGACCCCATCGTGGAGGCCGCTCTGCAGGGCGCCGTCCGGGGATCGGCCGAAGCCGTGGCAAAGGCGGTGGTCGGGAGCGGGGAAGTCACCGGGGTGATCCACTTTGCGCTCCGTAAGGCCGTCAGCGGCATCGGGCGGCCGACCGGCCTCGGCGGGGACGGCCGGTGGAAGTCGTCAACCGGGCGGCCGGGGCTGACAACCCGGCCGCGAGTCCTGGCCGGGAGTGCTTCCGTTCGCGCGCTGGCCGGCCGACGGGGCCGGCTGTCGGACAGGCGGGCGGGCCTGTGGTACTTCCGTGTCCCGGCCCGCCGTGACCGCGGGCACCGGCTATGGCCGCGGAACGTGGCGGGCGTCGCCGCCCAGCTCGGTGTACAGGCTGGTCCAGCGGCGGTCCCTGTCGCTCGCCGGCTGTCCGTCGCAGTACGCCTTGGTCCTGTTGGCCGTGTAGAAGCGCATCATCTCCAGCACCGCGGCGGGGTCGGACCTTCGCCCGCCGGTGTAGGCGCTGCCCGGGTTCCGGGTCTGGTGCGGGAGGCACGACGGGGTGGGTGTGGCCGGCTGGGCGTCGAATCTGCCGTCCGGGTCGTTCGAGCAGGCCGTCAGGAGCTGGGCGGACAGGAGGGTCAGGCACAGCAGGCGGGCGGGGCGGTTGGTCACGGTGGCGGGCCTCCGGTGGTGGCTGGTGGTCACAGGGCCGAAGGAAGGCTGCGGACGACGAGCCCCAGACCGACGAGCAGTACGAGCAGCGCGGTCAGTGGGGCACCGTAGGGGGCGATCCGGCGCAGTCGTCCGATGACCGGGCCGTTTGCCGTGCCTGCCAGCCGGTCGCCGAGGCGAACCAGGAGCAGGCCGACAGCGGTGAGGGTTGCGGCCATGCCCAGCCCGTAGGCGACCACGAGGGCTGCGCCGAAGAGGGTCCGGCCCAGTGCGACGGCGCCCAGCAGGACCACCAGGGCGGAGGGGCTGGGGACCAGACCGCCGGCGATGCCGAGGCCGATGAGGCTGTGGCGGCGGGGCGGTGACGGGTCGTGGTGGTGGCCGCCGAACAGGTGATGGCTGTGTCGGTGCCCGTGCCCGTGCCCGTGGGCGTGCGTGTGTCGGTGCCCGTGCGCGTGCCCGTGGACGTGTGGCTCTTGCGCTGTCGGTGCGGGCACGGCCGCGGCGTGAGCGAGTTCCCTCTCGGGCGCGTCGTCGGGCGCGGTACGGGCGTGGGGCGGGTGTCCATGGCGCTCGCCGCCGTGGGAGCGCCGTAGCGCTTCGCGCAGCAGGGCGGCTCCGACGACCGCGACCAGGGCCCCGCTGAGTACTCCCAGACGGCCGAGCAGCACGTCGCCCGCCAGGGAGGAGAACGCGGTCAGGCACAGGCCGACCGCGAGGACCCCGGCGGTGTGCGTGAGCGTGACGGTGGCACCGACGGTGACGGCGTCGCGGGTGCTGCCGCGGCGCCCCGCGATGTAGGCGGCCATCACCGTCTTGCCGTGCCCGGGCAGCAGCGCGTGCCCGGCGCCCAGCACGATCGACAGGAGAACGGCGAGCAGACCGACCGGAACGGTCAGACGCCGGGCGGCGCCGAGTTCGGCGAGACGGGCGTCGAGGCCGGCGAGCCAGGCCGCGGGCCCGGAGACGTCCGCTGCCGTGCCCGACTTTTGGGAAGATTCCGCGCCTGCACCAGGGCGGGCGTGGAACTGGGCGCGGGTGACGCCGCTGGGGCTGTCGAGCAGGTCACGGGGGTATTCCCGCAGTTCCCCCGAGACCGACCGGGCCGGGACGTCGGTGCGGTCGAGCTCGGTCCCGTCCCCGCGGGCGGTGATCTCGTTCCATCCGACCCGGCCCGGGTCGGTCCCGCTGCTCACGCGCACGGTGGTTCCGTCGGCCGGCAGGTTCAGGTCGGTGCGCAGCACACATTCCAGGCGGCTGGTGTCCAGGCCCGCAGAACCGTCCTCGTACCGGAACCGGGCGGAGTCCGTTCGCCAGGCCAGGGCCGTGGCCGACTGCTCGGTCGTCACCTGGAGGGCCTGCGCTGTCCGGGCGCACTGCTCCGATGCCCAGGAGGTGAGCTCGGTGTCGCCGACGATGCCGTCGCCGTCGCGGTCGATCTTCGGCCGTTCCTGCAGGGTGGGGATCTCGGCGGTGTCGGTGACGGCGAGGACCTCAAGGCCGTTGGGGCGCACGGTGATACCGAGGTAGTGGTTGAGGGAGAAGTTGCCCAGCGGATGGGCGCCGGCGGCGGGTACGGCGAGGCCGAGCAGGATCAGCGCGCCTGACGCGGCCGAACCTGCCCGGGTGAGGAATCGGGGAACCGCCACGCTGGGCCTCCGGGAACAGAGCCGGCCGCCGCGGCGGGCAAGCCCGGCGCGGCAGGAAGGGGGAGCGGGCTCGGTGGCCCGACGCACACGATTCGGGACAGCAGGTGGCCGGGATTGGTACCACCCCGGCTCCAGCGGCGGCATCACTCCGGCGGAGCACCGTCTCCGTACTCCTGTTCCCCGGCGTCGAACGGATGGGCGTGAATCGGCGGGCCTGCTGCCGGGTGCCGGGCACGCCTCCTCGCACCCCTGCCGGTCCTGTGGCACGATCACTTTCTGCCTCATTACCGCAACTGCAACTATGTCGCGACAAGGACGTGCGGCTGCCGAAGTGGCGCGAAGGGCATCCAGGGCCTGCCCGGCCGCCCCGCACTCCGGGACCCGCCGCGGCCGCCGGGCGCGTACGCCATGGCGCGCGCCGACCGCCACGAGCGGCACAGCCGCGCCCAGGCGGCCGACGGGACGACGGCGGGCAGCGGCATGCACCCGTGCGGGTGACCTTCGATGCCCCATGAGGGTGAGGCGACCCAACCGCGCCTGTGCCGTTCACGAAGTCGTGACGGGACCCGGTTCACAGTGCCGACTGCGGCTGCCCAGCCGGATCCCCGCTCCGCTGCCGCTGCCCGGCCCGGAGCGCAAACCCGCCCGTCACGGAAGTGAGAAGCCCACCCGTATGAATGTCATGCCCCGCCCCGCCCCCAGAAACTCCACCGCCCGCAGTGCAGCGCTCCTCACCGCCATGAGCCTCGCACTCGCCGGCACCGCGATCCTGGCTCCCGGTGCCGGTACCGGCACCGCCTCCAGCCACCGCGAGGCGCCGCTGATCGCCGCCGACCCGCAGGTCGACAACACCGACGTCTACGCCTTCACCAGCCCCGACAACAAGGACACCGTCACCCTGGTGGCCAACTGGCTGCCCTTCCAGGAACCCAACGGCGGACCCAACTTCTACCCCTGGGCCGACGGCGCGCACTACGACATCAACATCGACTCCCAGGGCACCGGAAAGCCCGACATCACCTACCGCTGGACCTTCCGTACCGAGGACCGCCGCGGAACCGACACCTTCCTCTACAACAACGGCGTCGTGAACAGCCTCACCGACCCCACCCTGCTCTTCCGCCAGTACTACACGCTCCAGGAACTGCGCCCCGGCTGCGACCCGGTCACCCTGGTCGAACACGGCACCGCCGCCCCCTCCGACACCGGCCGCGCCTCCATGCCCGACTACGCCGGGCTGCGCCGTCAGGCCACCGTGCAGCTTCCGGGCGGCGGGCAGACCGTGGCCACCTCGGCGGCCGACCCGTTCTTCCTCGACCTGCGGGTCTTCGACCTGCTCTACGGGGGCAACCTCTCCGAGGTCGGCCAGAACACCCTTGCCGGGTACAACGTCAACTCCCTGTCCATCCAGGTGCCCAAGAGCCGCCTCGCCTACAAGGGCGACCCCGGCCGCAACCCCGTCATCGGTGTGTGGTCCAGCACCGAGAAGCAAACCCTCAAGCTCAGTCCCGGCAAGGCCGAGCCGACCGGCAAATACGTCCAGGTCTCCCGCCTCGGCAACCCGCTCGTCAACGAGGTCGTGCTGCCCGCCGGCCTCAAGAACGCCTTCAACTCCCTCCCGCCCTCCGAGGACCACAACCAGCCCGCCGTGGTCAACAAGGTCCTGAACCCCGAGGTGCCGCAGCTGGTCCAGGCGATCTACGGTCTCCCCGCCCCGGCGACCCCGCGCACCGACCTCCAGGAGATCTTCCTCACCGGCATCGCCAAGGCCGCCAACGGCCCCTTCGCGGTCGACCTGAACTCCCAGCTGATGAACCAGGACATCGACCCCGGGAGGTTCGTCCCCGCCGAGGAACTGCGCCTCAACATGTCGACCCCGCTCACCCCGAACCCCGACCGGCTGGGCATCCTCAACGGCGACCTCCAGGGCTTCCCCAACGGCCGCCGCCTGACCGACGACGTCGTCGACATCGCCCTGCAGGTCATGGAAGGCGCGACCCCCGGCCACCTGATCGGAGCCCTCGCCGCCGGGGACAAGGTCGACGCCGCGGACAAGCCGTTCGGCAGCGCCTTCCCCTACCTCGCACTGCCGTACGACAAGGCCGTCAACCAGCACAACTGATGCCCCCCTGGCCGGGTGGGCGGCCGCACGGCCACTGTCGGCCGCCCACCCGGCTCACACCCGCCGCACCGTCGAAGGGCTCCCGTGCACCGCCTGCCCCTGTTCCTCAGCACCGTCGCACTGTGCGGCGTCCTGGCCGCGCTCGGGGCCCTGGACCGCACCGCACCGGCTGCCCCCCCCCCCCTCGCGGACACCACCCGCCCCCAGGACAGCCGCTCCTCACCCGAGACCGCACTGACGCGCGCGATCACCGCCGGCCAGGAGCGCCTGCGGCACATGCCCGACGACGCGTCATCGTGGGCACGCCTGGGCACGCAGTACGTCGAACAAGCCCGCCTCACCGCCGACCCGTCGTACTACCCCAGGGCCGACGAGGCACTGCACCGCTCCCTCACCCTCGCACCACACACGAACGCCGACGCCCTCACCGGCCTCGGGGCCCTCGCCAACGCCCGACACCTCTTCAGCCAGGCACGCGACCTGGCCGAACAGGCCATCGCCACCGACCCCGGCCACTGGCCGGTCTACGCCGTCCTCGCCGACGCCCGCACCCAACTCGGCGACGACGCCGGAGCAACCGAAGCCGTCCAGCAGCTGCTGGACCGCCGCCCCGGCACGGCCTCCTTCACCCGCGCCGCCTACGACCTCGAACAGCACGGCCGCACCGACGACGCCCGCGCCGCACTGCGCCAGGCCCTCGACGGCGCCTACGACCCCGCAGACAAGGCCTTCTGCCAGTACCAGATCGCCGAACTCGACCGAAACTCCGGCCGCACCGCCGACGCCCTCACCGGCTACCAGCAGGCCCTGCGGACCGACCCCGGCCACACCCCCGCCCTCGCCGGCCTGGCCCGCGCCGAAGCCGCCCTGGGCCGCACCGACGACGCCCTGCGCGACTACGCCACCGCCATCGCCCGCGTCCCGCTGCCCCAGTACCTCCTCGAACTCGGCGAACTCCAGGAGTCCCTCGCACACCCCGAACAGGCCCGCGACCAGTACCGCCTCCTGGCCGCCGAACAACAGCTCGCCGCGACCAACGGTGTCGTCGACGACCTCGCCCTCGGCCAGTACCAGGCCGATCACGGCGACCCCGCCGAAGCCGTCCGCCTGCTGCGTGCCGAATGGTCCCGCCGGCACAACGTCCTCGTGGCAGACGCCCTCTCCTGGGCCCTCCACCGCAGCGGTGCGGACCTTGAGGCCCTCAACCTCGCCCGACAGGCCCAGGCCCACGGCTGGCACAACGCACTCTTCCTCTACCACCTCGGTGAGATCGAACGCGCCCTCGGCCACACCGACGATGCCCGCACCCACCTCAACCAGGCCCTCACCACCGACCCCGCCTTCAGCCCGCTCCAGGCCCCGCACGCGCGCACCGCACTCACCACCCTCACCTGATCCCTCGGTCGTCCTCGCTCCGGCGCGTGCTGCCGAAGCCGGCAACTGATCTCGCTACCCGGGTACTTCCGCGATGTGCGCAGGTGGCGGCCGGTGGAGATCCGCCACGGCGTCCGGCGGCGTCCGGGGATGCTCACGGTGTGGCGGCGCCCGCCGGGCAAGCGCGCTCTGGGTGAAGCACGTCCGGTGAGCACCCGACGACCGGGAAAGGAGCGGGGCTGCTTCCTGTTGGACAAGGACCGCATCCGCCCCCCTGGAAGAGCCGCGGCGGCGGCGCGCGCCGGGCAGCTGACCCCTGTGCCTGCGGGAAGGACTTGATCACGACCAGGAACGGGATCGACCTCGGCGGCTGACTCCCGCGGGCGCGGGGAGGAGCAGTTGATTCGACTCTGTTCAAGGAACAGATTTCCGGTTGTGCTTCTGCGGTCCTCTGTCCTGAACCCCGCCGCTGAGGTAGCCGGGCCCGCCACAATGAGCCTGTACAACTCGGTGACCACGCCGGGTGGATGAGTGCAGCACCAGCATCGGAGGGGCAGCGGAGATGTCGCAGACACCGGTTCCGTGGGGGCTTACCAGGATGAGGCCGTATGCGGCCGGCGGGGTGGTTGCCGTTCCGCGGCTGACGCCTGTGATTGATCCGGAGACGCAGGTGGCCGTGGTGGTCGATGAGCAGGGGCGGCGGGTTGAGCTGGGGTCGCACGGCACGAGTACGGCGGGTGTGACGCCGACGCAGACCACGGCGGACGGCAATCCCGGAAGCCCGACCGATTCCGACAGTACCGAGTCGTACGACCAGGACCAGAGCAACGACTGATGGCCGCACACGGCGGGTCGGTGCTGGTCGTGACGGCAGCCACCGATGCGACGGCGGACATCGTGCTGCGCGTTCTCGCCGGGCGGTGTGTGCCGGTGGTCCGGGTCGACCCGGGTGTCGACCTGCACGAGGGCGCTTCGTTGTCGGCACGGTTCCGCATGGACGGCCGACGGGGTGTGCTGCGGACACCGAGCCGGGAACTCGATCTCGCCCGTGTCAGAAAGTGTTGGGTAATTGATCAACTGTGCCGTGATGCGCTGGTGGTGATCTTCGCGGGCCTGGTGTCCGCGAAGATCACCACCATGTGTGTCTGTGCGTGCAAGCCGTCCTACGACTCGTCGTTGACGGACTCCCAATGGGCGGTGATCGAGCCGCTGCTCCCGATGCGGGATCCCCGCCGGGCGGGCCGCCGGCTGAAGTTCCCGCGGCGGCTGGTCGTGGACACCGTGCTGTACGTCCTGGTCAGCGGGTGTGCGTGGCGGCTGGTGCCGCACGATCTCGCCCCATGGGACGTGGCCTGCCGGTGGTTCCGCGCCTGGACGGCCGACGGCACGTGGAACCGGGTCCACGATGCGTTGCGTGAGCGGGTCCGGGTGGAGGACGGGCGGGATCCGCAGCCCTCGGCGGCGGTGCTGGACTCGCAGTCGGCCCGCAGCCACCAGGGCGGCGAGGCGATCGGCTACGATGCGGGCAAGCGCGTGCGGGGCCGCAAGCGGCACCTGCTGGTGGACACCTGCGGGCTGGTGCTGCGGGCGGTCGTGCACTCGGCCTCGGTACAGGACCGGGCGGGCGCGAAGCTCGTCCTTTCCGGGATCCGGGAGGAGTTTCCGCAGGTCGGACTGGTCTGGGTCGACGGCGGCTACGTCAACGTCGTCGATGCCGGCCTGGTCGGCTGGGCAGCCGGGCACGAGAACCTGGAGATCGTCGCCGTGCCGCGCAACGCGGATGTGAAAGGCTTCCGGGTGCTGCCCCGCAGGTGGGTGGTCGAGCGGACATTCTCCTGGCTGGGACGGTGCAGACGGTTGGCACGGGATTACGAGCGCAAGACCGCGCACGCCGAAGCGATGATCAAGGTCGCCATGATCCGCCTCATGGCCGCCCGCCTCGCCGGCGAGACGATCGAACCCCGCGGCCCCATCGAGACCGAAGCAGCCCGCCGCCTCGCCGACGACCTCAAGAACGAGTGATCACCCGATTACCCAACACTTTCTCAGGTCGGTGTGGGTACGCCGGCCCACGCCGTACGACGGGCCGGCCGGTCTGGAGGGACAGGCCCGGCGGTTCGCCGCGCAGCAGGCGTTCTGGGGCGCCGGCGGCATTCTTGGCTCGATTCCGGGGGCGCACTACGTCAACCACCCGGGGGCGAACCGGGCGGCGGAGTACAAGCCTGCCCAACTCGCCGCCGCCCTGGCCTGCGGGTTCCAGGTACCCGACACGCTGATCACCAACGACCCTGCCGAGGCCCGGGAGTTCGTCGGCTCGCAGAGCCTCGGTGCGGTCTACAAACCCCTGTGGAACTCGCCGTACGATCCCGGCGGCAAAGCGCACGCCGTCTGGGTGCGCGAGGTCCACGACTCCGAGATCACCGATGCCGTGTCTGTCTGCCCGCACCTGTTCCAGGCCATGGTGCCCAAGGCGTTCGACGTGCGGGTGACGGCAGGCGGCGACCGGGTCACCGGCGTCCGGATCGACAGCCCCGACCTGGACTGGCGCCTTCGGCAGGACCTCATGACGTGCACACCCATCGGCGTCCCGCACTCCGTCGCCTCCGCCGTCTCCACCTACCTCGCCGAATTCACGCTGACCTTCGGCGCATTCGACTTCGCCGTCACCACCACAGGCGACTGGCACTTCCTCGAATGTAATCCCAACGGTCAATGGGCGTGGCAACCCACCCCGACAACCGACACGATCGCCCACGCCCTCGCCGACCAGCTACAGAAAGGCCACGCCGTATGAGCACCCCCGCCGACCTGCGCGCCGCCCTGGCCCACAGACTCACCGCGGACGGCACACTGACCGAACCCGCCTGGGCGGACGCTGTCAGAGCCGTCCCGCGCGAGCTGTTCGTCGGCCCCTACTTCGTTCCCGTCGCCGGAAGCTTCCCCACCAGCTACAGGACCGTTCGCGACAGCGACCCCGACTGGCTGGACGGCATCTACTCCGACACCACCCTCGTCACCCAGCTCGACGGCCGCACCAGCCCCGACGACGTACCCGACGGCACCATCACCGGCATCCCCACCTCCTCGTCAACCCTGCCCTCCGTCGTCCTGCGCATGTGGCAGCAACTCGGCGCTCAAGCGGGACAGCGTGTGCTGGAAATCGGCACAGGAACCGGCTACTCGACAGCCCTGGGCGCCCACCGCCTCGGGGACACCGGCCTCACCAGCATCGAGTACGACCCCGCGATCGCCGCTGCCGCCACCACAGCCCTCAAAACAGCCGGCTATGCACCTCGGCTGATCACCGGTGACGGACTTCGGGGAAACCGGGACGGCGGGCCCTACGATCGGCTGATCGCCACCTGCTCCGTCCGCTACATCCCGCTCGCCTGGCTCCACCAGGTCACGCCAGGCGGCCGAATCCTGGCGACCCTGTCCGGCTGGAGCTACGCCAACGCTCTCGCGCTACTCGACGTCACCGGGCCAGGGGAAGCCACTGGCCGGTTCATGTCCGACCCGGCCAGCTTCATGATCGCCCGGTCCCACGACCGCCCGCCCATGCCGACACTGGACCTGCTGCGCGGCCAGGAACGGCCGACCCGGATCGACCCCGCGGCACTCGACGACTGGACAGGCGGCTGGGTGGCGCAGCTCGCTGCCCCCTCGGCGATCCGCACCGGTGCCGGCGCACAGCAGATCCTCTGGGACATCGCCACCGGATCACAGGCCCGCACGGCATCCGACTCCGACGGAGGATGGACCGTCACCCAACGCGGCCCGGTCCGTCTGTGGGACAAGGTCGAGCAGAGTATCCAACTCTGGCAGGACGCCGACGAACCACACCAGGGTGAGTTCGGAATCACTGTGTTCGGGGGCACACAGCGCGTCTGGCTCGGCAGCGAGGCCGGTCCCAGTTGGAACCTGCCGATCTGAGCGACGCAATCCCACCCAGGAAACAGGCCTTCACCGTGCGGCGCCCCGTGCTCGCGGGGAAGACGCGTCGTCCGCCAGCGCGTTTCGCATCGCGGCCAGCCGACCCTGCGAGCGCGGGGGTCCCGGAAGGGGGAGGCGTGGCCGGCGGTGAGGGCGGTGCGCAAGTGGCCGTACTGGACGGCGACGGTGACGGTGCTGCCGGGGAGGCGGGCGATGTGCCAGGCGAGGGGCGCGGCGGGGAAGCGGGCTGTGCCGATCGCTCCGTGCGGGTCGGGCGGGATCACCTCACCCGGGAGGTGTCGCTCTGCCTCCTGGCTGGCCCAGATGATGAAGTCCTTGATCCGGGCGCGGACGGTCTACCACTCAGTCGCCTCAAGGATCGCGTCCTGCATCGATGGACTGCCCGTATGGCCCGAGTCGTCGATCACCTTCAGCTCCGCGTCCGGCCACGCCTCAGCCGGCTCCTACGCGGTTTTCAGCGGACTCCCCAGGTCGAGCCGGCCGTGAATCAGCACCGCCGGGATTCCCGGCCAGCCAACCCGCTTCGCACGGGAGTTGTCCGAATTCGAGTCTGCATCGTTCACGAAGTAGTTGGCACGGAACCGGACGGAGACCATCAGCGCGTCGTCGGGCTTGTCGCTGCATGTGCCGGGCTTGCCGAGTGCCTCGTGCGCGATGACGGCGTCCTCCCAGATACACCAGTCCCGCGCAGCCCCTGCCCCGTACCGCCTCATCCGTGCTGTTCATCAGCCGGTTGTGGACGCGCCAGCAGCCTCAGTCGAGGCAGCGCCAGGTTTTGGGGCCGATGACGCCGTCACGAGTGAGGTTGCAGTCGCCCTGGACCGCCCTCACTGCGTCATAGGTGTTCTCGCCGAAGACGCCGTCCACGGTGACAGGGTGCCCCCACTTTCCGAGCTTGCACTGGGCGTGGCGGACGGCGTTTCCAGCACTTCCCCGGGCGATGGTGGGGTGGTTCTGGCTGTAGCTTTCGGAGCAGTAGTCGACTGTGATCGGGTTCTGCGCCCTGGAGGTGGCGTGTGCGGCTACTGGGCTCATTCCTGCAGTGACCATGGAAAGTGTCGTGATCGTCACGATCTTCACAGCCTGCTTCTTGATCGTCATCATGATGACGATGCTAGGGGATATCTGACTGCTGGGTTAAGGCAGTATTCCGACGTTTCGCCGCGCGCCGATTTCTACAGTCGGCCAGCGCCCCCGCTTCCCACGCGAGGCACGGGACAGTTCGCCGCACTCGCCTACCTCCGCTCCCACCTTTCGGAGGGTACCGCCGGCACTGCGGGGGAGTACGCCACCTTCGACGACGTCGGATCTGTCGAGCGTGCCCAGGAACTGTTCGACGCCGTCGTGGACCTGGTCGATGTCCGCGGTCGCCCAGCTTGCCCGGCCGCCCGCCTCTGCGCGCGAGACCCCGGCGCCGACCACACCGACCAGGCGGCATGAAGAAGGGGTGGGCCCAGTCCTTCCGGGCCACCCCTGATTCACCGCAACCCCGTCGCCGCCGGCGCCCGCCGGGGCAGTCGCCCCGGGGAGCGAATCGACGGCTCATCAGACATCACCGTCGGCTCCGCTGCGCCCCTGGGCCTCGGCGCCCGTGACTGCACGAAGGAGCAGCACTGGCCGACTGCACCACCGGGGCGGGCCGCGACGGTCATCGGGGCCGTCTGGAGCGGGTACGTCGCCGGGGACGCCCAAAGCGCTGACCGGGCCCCTGGACGCGACGGTGGGACACGGGAGCCGGTTCTGGTGGCCTGGGTGCTTGCATGCTCCCAGCCACTGTCAGGCCGGGCGGTTGTTCGCGGGTGTGGTCTGCGGATCGTCCGGATCGGGGTCGGGCGGTGGCCGGCTGGGGTTGGCGAGGTGCTGGTGCAGGGCGTCGAGCCGGGCGAGGTGGTGGTCCATGGCGGCGTTGACGGTGTTCGTGGTGGTGGCCACTCGTGTTTCGAGGTCGTGGATCCGGTTCAGGAGGTCCTGCCAGGGCCCTTCGGCAGTGGCGACAGGGTCAGGCGCGGCGTCGGTCACCGTCATTGCGGAGCCGGGTGGTGTGGTGGGTGAGGGAGTCGAGGCGGGTGGCGAGGTCGCTCTGGCCGGCGCCGAGGTGGGGGCGGACGGCGGAGAGGGGTGCTATGAGGTCGGCGGGGTCGGTGGTGCCGAGGGCGGCGGTCAGGGCGGCCTGGGCAGGGCGGGCGCCGGGTGCGAGTGCGGCTGTGGTGATCCGGGCGGCGAGGACCCGCAGCTGGCGGCGTTGTCGCGGGCCCAGACGGTGACCGATGGATGACGCGCTAGAAAAGGAGTCAGGTGAAGCGCACCGGCCCCACAGCCCAAACCACCTGGAGGTGTTTCGCGATGCTGCTGCGCACTGACCCGTTCCGCGAGCTGGACCGACTGACCCAGCAGTTCCTCAACACGACCGGTACCTGGTCGCGTCCGGCACCGATGCCGCTGGACGCCTACCGGGTCGGCGACGAGTACGTGATCTGCTTCGACCTGCCGGGAGTGCACCCGGAGGCGATCGACACCGACGTCGAGCGGAACATGGTGACCGTCAAGGCCGAGCGCCGCCCGCGCCAGGAAGGCGAGGGCATCAAGCGGGAACTGTCCGAGCGCCCGCTCGGCGTGTTCTCCCGCCAGGTCATGCTCTCCGACACCCTCGACCCCGCCGGGATCACCGCCGACTACGACGCCGGCGTGCTGACCCTGAAGATCCCGGTCGCCGAGAGGGCCAAGCGCCGCAGGATCGAGATCAGCCACAGCGGAAGTTGCAAGCAGATCCCGGCCTGACCCGCTCCCCGATGCGGTTCCGGCCGCCCTCGATCCATCCCCCGTCGATCGAATGGGCGGCCGGAACACCCCTCCACCGCCGGGCCGGCCCATTTGGAGCGGTCCGCGGCGACGCGCAAAGGCCATGAACGGCGCAGCAATCAGCCCATCATCGTGCGAGCCCACGGCGAGATCGACCTCGGCACCGCACCCTGGCTGCACCGTGCCCTGGCCAGAGCGGGTCTGCACCGGAGCCTGGCCGTCGAGCCCTGACCGGCGGCGGGCGGCTTGCCGGGCAGGCCGGGACGGAGGGAGAACTACGATGTCGCTCCGCTGGGAGGCCCTCCAGGACGAGGTCCGGGAGCGCGGTGAGTACGACAGCCTGCAGGAGGCCGAGCGGGCCGCCCGGGTGGTCCTGGCTCGGCTCGGCGCCCACCTGGTCGGCGACGCGCGGGCCGAACTGGCCGCCCGGCTGCCCGAGACCATGGCCCTGATCCTGCTCAACCCGCTCCAGGACGCCGGGCCGCTCAGCGCCGAGCGGTTCTTGCGCGTGACCGCGGCCTGGATCGAGGGCGCCACCGACGCCACGGCCCTGCGGGGCATCGGCGCCGTCCTGTCCACAGTGGCTGACGCCGCCGGCAAAGACCTCATGGACCAGGTCCTGTTCCAGCTGCCGCCCGGCTACGACCCGCTGTTCGGCCGCCCCACTGCAGGGACACAACACTGCCCCGACCCTGACCACCCCCACACACTGCCGGACCGCCCGGCGGTCGGCGCTGCAGGGAGCAGGCCGTGCTCGGTTCCCGCCCGGGTACGGCCTGCGGGAGATCTCTCAGCGGCAGAGCGCCTCGTCGACGGCGTCGGCCACCCGCTGCTTCGCCTCCGGCGACGGGGGCACCGCCGTCACGGCAATGTTCACGGCCCGGCCGTCCTCCGTCACACCGCCCCGGGTGGCGTACCCGGGCAGCGTGCCGCCGTGGCCCCAGGACAGGCCCCCGCAGGAGAGCGGGCGGCTGGCGAGCCCCAGTCCGTAGCGGGCGCCGGGGCCCACGTACTCCGCCGGGACGGTCGTGCGCATCTGGGCCAGCTGCGCCGCGGGCATGAGCTCGCCGCCGATGACCGCCGAGAAGAACCGGTTCAGGTCGGCGGGCGTCGACACCAGAGCGCCCGCGCCCCACGCCCAGGAGGGATCCATCTCCGTGATGTCCAGCGGCGGGGCGCCGTCCTCCTTCACGTACCCGTGGGGGTGGCGGTCGCGGATGGTCATGTCCCCCTGCGCGGGGAAGTAGGTGTGCTTCAGGCCGGCCCGGTCGATCACCCGTCCGGTGATCTCCTCGCCCAGGGGCCGCCCGGTGACCCGCTGGACGATCAGCCCGGCCACCACGTAACCCGTGTTGCTGTACCTCCACCCTTCCCCCGGGGCGAAGTCGGCCCTGTGCGCCAGCGCCGCGTCCAGCAGTTCGCGCGGCTCGTGGTAGCGGTACAGGTCGGAGAGCTGCATGACCTCCGTGTAGTTCGGCAGTCCGCTGGTGTGCTGCAGCACCTGACGGACGGTGATCCTGCGGCCGTCGCCGCCCTCGCCCCGGACGAGTCCGGGCAGATAGGTGTCGAGCGGGGCGTCCAGCTCGACCCTGCCCTCCGCCACCAGCTGGAGGACCACCACCGCGACGAAGCTCTTGGTGTTGCTGCCGGCCCGGACCTGCCCGTCGGCCGGCACCTTCGCCCCGGTCGCCAGATCGCCCACCCCCGCCGTGTAGGTCCGGGTGCGGCCGCTCCGGTCTTGCACCGCCGCCAGCGCGCCGGGCGCACCGTCGTCGGACACCAGGGCGTTGAGCCGCAACTGGACGGTGTCCTTGTTCGCCGCGGCCGCGGCGGGAGCGTTTCCCGGTGCTGCGGCGACGGCCGGGGCCGCGGAACCGAGGGCGAGGGCTGCGGCCGCCACGGCGGCGGCCGCAGCACCCCGGCGCGGGGAGCGGGACCGGTCCGGGGAAGGGGAGTTCACGGAATGCCTCCTCAGGCAGGGGTATGCGCGAAGGTGCCGGACTTTCCCGGCCCGATCAGGACATCACGCGGTCCTGCCGGCCACCGTCGCCACCGAGGATGACTGCGCACCCCGCATCCTCATCCTGACGGCGTATCACGAACCCTGGACATGCCGCCGGAACACCCGAGGTGATGCCGTGCGGGGCCGGACCGCCTCGGGGGCACGGCCCGGCCCGTGCCGGAGAGTGTCGGATGGTCGATCAGCCGGCTGAGGTGATCCGCCGGCGTTGAACCGCCGGACCGGAACAGAAGGCCTGGCCGGCCGTCATGGCGGGGTACACCACGAGCCGCAGGGCAGCGCGTGTTCCCGGCGCGCCGAGCACGGCCACCGGCGAACCCCTCCCGCCGCCGGCCGGCCTCGCGGCTCGTTCGCGAAGGTCCTGCCGGTGACGGCACCGGCCGCCGGGTCGTTCGCAACGTGCCCGGCGTGCTGGCCGGTTGGCCGGTTGGCCGGTTGGAGTGCCGAAAGGGGTGGAGTATTCCCCACCCCGGTGACGGGGGCAAGCCGCTGATCGTTCGGGGGGAGTGCCTCGTTCCGGTGGGCGGGCGGCGGTGCCTAGCGTGGTGGCCACGAGATCGAGGCCGCGCGCCGCACCCGCCCTTCCCGGCGCGGCGGCGCCGTCGGCGGGGCCGTTCGGGCCCCGTGCCGGGGTGCCTCGGCGACAGGGGTGGGAGACAACCATGCGTTCGTTCGTCAGGACTCCGCTGCGCTGCGCGGCGGTCGCGGCCGTGTCGATGGCCCTGCTGGCACCGGCGGCGGCACAGGCCGACACCGGGCCGGCCGCGGCGGCCGCGGAGCGGATCGCGGGGGTGGATCCGGACCGGGTGACGATCCCGGATCTCCAGCAGGCTCTGGAGCGCCACCGGCTGACTTCCGAGCAGCTGACCGCGCTCTACCTCGACCGGATCCGCCGGCTGAACCCGCGCCTGGGGGCGGTGGTCACCGTCAACCCCGACGCGGTGGCCATCGCGCGTGCGAGCGACCGCGCACGGCGCTTCCACGGTGCGCGCGGACCGCTGGAGGGCATTCCGGTCCTGCTCAAGGAGAACATGGACACCGCCGACCGGCAGCCGACGACGGCCGGTTCGACGGCGCTGGCGGCGGCGAAGCCCGCCAAGGACGCTGAGCTGGTCCGGCGGCTGCGCGAGGCGGGGGCCGTCGTCCTGGGCAAGGCGAACATGACGGAGTGGGCCAACTTCCGTTCCCCGATGGCCGTCGCGGGCTGGAGCGCGGTCGGCGGCCAGACCCACAACCCCTACGTCCTCGACCGCAGTGCGAGCGGTTCGTCCAGCGGGTCGGCGGCCGCCGCCGCGGCGGGTCTGGCGGCGGTGACGATCGGCACCGACACGGGCGGCTCGATCGTGGACCCGGCGGCCACCACCTCGACGGTGGGCGTGCGCCCCACGCTCGGGCTGGTGAGCCGCACCGGCATCGTGCCGATCACCAGCCGCCAGGACACCGCCGGCCCCATCGCCCGCAACGTCACCGACGCCGCGCTGACCCTGTGGGCGATCCAGGGCCCGGATCCCGCGGACCCGGACACCGCACCCGCCGCGGGCACGCTCCCGCCCGACTACCGCACGGTGCTGGACCGGGGGGCCCTGCGCGGCAAGCGGATCGGCGTCTGGCGCGAGGGACACACCGGCGTCGACGCCGACGTGGACCGGGTCTTCGACGCCACTGTCCGGAAGCTGAGGGAACTGGGCGCCACCGTGGTCGAGGGCGCGGACGTACCGCAGCCCGAGAAGCTCCACGAGCACCTGCTCCCGGCCCTGCTGGCCGAGTTCAAGCACGACATCAACGCCTACCTCGCCGCCACCCCGGGCTCCCACCCGGCCGACCTGGCGGGCCTCATCGCGTACAACAAGGAGCACGCCGGGATCGAGGACATGGCGAGGTTCGGGCAGGAGCTCTTCGAACTCGCGGAGCCGACCGCCGGTGACGTCGACGACCCGCAGTACCGGGCCCACCGCGCCGCCGCGGTCGACCTGGCCCGGCGCGCCATCGACGACACCCTCGCGGCCCACGGGCTCGACGCGATCGTCACCCCCACCACGCTCCCCGCCACGCCGGTGGACTTCCAGCCCGACGCCCCCAGCCCCTTCGCCAGCACGACCGACAACTCGGTGGTGGCCGGCTACCCCCAGATCACCGTGCCGGCCGGCTACACCGGCCGGGGGCTGCCGCTCGGGGTCACCTTCCTCGGCACCCGCTTCAGCGACGCCCGCCTCCTCGGCTACGCCTACGCCTACGAGCAGGCCACCCAGGCACGCCACGCCCCGCAGTACCTCCCCACCCTTCCGTAGCCCGCCACCCGGGGGAGACCCGCTGGCCACCGGAACCGGCGGCCGCCGTGCCGGACGCGGACAGCGTCCGGC
>NZ_JBHJRC010000026.1:0-49445 GCF_042261735.1 Kitasatospora sp. NPDC056327
TGCCCGACCCGGCGCCGGGGAGCCCGGCACCGGGTCGGGCAGGCCGAGGGCGACGGCCAGGTAGCCGTCCACGGCGGCGAGGTGGCAGAGCACCTCGGCCGGGCGCAGGTACTCGGTGCCGCCGTGCCAGGGCAGTTCGGCGACCTCCTGCCACTCCTCCGGGCCGAGGTCGCGCAGCAGGGCGTCGAGCTTGGCGGTCTCCGCGGTGTACGGCACGCCCCAGGGCGGGACGGGCAGTTCGGCGGGGCGGCGGGCCAGGCACCAGTCGAGCACCTGCTGGCGCAGCGCGCCGGGCTGGTCCAGCGGCTCCTCGACGGAGAGCCAGCCGGCCGCTTCGCGCAGCCGCTCGGCCTCCTCGGCGCACGGTGGGCAGCCGGTCAGGTGGGTTTCGAGGGCGGTGGCCTCGCCGGGCCGGACGGCGCCGAGCGCCCAGGCACCGAGCAGCGAGCGCAGGGCCTCGTGCTGCTCGTCGGTGATCGTCACGTCCCCCCGCCCTCCTTCCGCCGTCCGTCGTCGTCCGGCCGTTCCGCCGGCCGGCGGTCCGGGCACTGCCCGCCCGCCGGGGCGGGGCTCCGGTGCCGGGCGCGCTCCTGCTCCAGTTCGCCGGCGAGCAGTTCCAGGCCCTGCCGCATCCGCTGCTTGGCGGCGTGCTCGCTGATCCCCAGCCGACGGGCCGTCTCCTGGTAGGTGCGGCCGTCGTAGTAGGACTCCGCGATGGTCTCACGCAGCGGCTGCGGCAGGGCGGCGACCACGTACTGGACCCGGGCCGCGGTGGCCACCGTGCGGATCTCGTCCTCGGCCTCGACGGCGAAGCCCGTCTCCTCGGCGCGGCGGGCCCGCAGCCGGTCCACGGCACGGCGGTGGGTCAGCGCGCCCAGCCAGGAGCGGAGCGAGCCGCGGGCCGGGTCGAAGGCCTCGGGGTGCTCCCAGACGTGCGCGAATATCTCCCGGGTGAGTTGCGCCGCGGCGCTCTGGTCGGCGAGTATCCGGCCCGCCAAACCGTGGACCATCGGGGCGAGTTGGTCGTAGAGCTCGCCGAGGGCGGTCTCCTCGCCGCGGGCCAGGCGCCGTTGCAGCTGCTCGTCCCGGCGCGGGGCGTCGTCGGTGGTGGCCACCGGTCACCACCTCTCCTGCCGGACCGACCGCTGACGCGTCCCACGGTAACCCGCGCGGTTCGGCGGGCGGCGGGATTCCGTGAAGAACGGAGGCGGGGGCTTCGGATCGTCGGATGGTGGGATCTGCCGTCGATCCTGCGGTTGCGCTGTTCGACGGTGGCTGGACATATGTCGCAGGGGTGGTTCGCGAGTGGCGGGTGCGGCAGGGGGGACGGACGGCGGTAGGTTCGCCTCTGCGCCCCGGGCCGGGACGCGGGCCGGTCCGCGAGGGCCCGCCGATCGCCGGTCCGAGGCTCGCCGGAGTGAACGGGACAGTATGCCCTGCCCCGTCCCCCGATCGCTGGAATATGCCCGAAGCGCTTGCTGGGGCCCGCCCGCCGAATCATCCTGAGGCGTATTCGAGTCGCGGCCAGTGCGCGACGGACGAGGTGGCGCGGGCGCACCGGACCGGGTGCGACGTGCGGTGATCCGGTGGGCGGCGGCCCGACGGAGGGCGGCCCGGTGCGTGCCCGGGCCGGTCGGGCGACCAGGGCCCGGCCGTGACGGTGGCCGAACTGCGAGTGCGGGTGGTGGAGCGGTGCAGGTTCTTCAGGTACAGCTTGCGGTGCAGGCGGATCCCGCCGAGGTCGGCCGGGCCCGCCGGTGGGTCCGCTCGCGGCTGCTCAACCACGGGGTGGACCCGGACGCGCCGATCGCCGAGACGGTGGTGCTGGTGGTCTCCGAGCTGGTCACCAACGCCGTGGTGCACACCGGCCGTCCGGCCGTGCTGCGGCTCTGCTTCCCGCTGGGCGACCTGCGGGGCGGCGCCCCGGCCGGTGTGCCGGACGTCGCCGGATCCCCGGGCGGACCGGGGTGCGGCGCGGTGCGCGAGGCGGCGACGGTCGGCCCGCTGCGGGTCGAGGTCGCCGACGCCAGCCAGGCCGCCCCCGCCCCCCGGCACGCCGGGGCGGACGTCGACGCCACCAACGGCCGCGGTCTCGAACTGGTCGAACTGCTCTGCGACCGCTGGGGGTGGTACCCCGACGGCTCGGGCAAGCGGGTCTGGTGCGAGATCAGCCCGGACGCCCGCCCGGCGGACCCGCTCACCGCCGTCGACTGGGCCGCGCTCGCCCAGTAGGCACCGGTGTCCTGACGGCACGTCCGGCCCGTGGTGATCGCCGGGCCGAAAGTTGACGCAACCATTCCGAATTTCGGACAACCCATTGACGTGACGTATCCGGGTGATCACTCTTGGGTGCAGCGCTCCGTCGCGAGGGGACGCCGAGGGAACACCCGAACGCCACTGCGGTGCTGCTGTCCAGGGGGATCACGTCAGCAGGGGGGCCGCAGCTCCGGACGGTCGTGCGCTGGCTCCTCGGCGAGTGCGGAGGGCGTGGCACGGGTTCAGGGCCCGTGTTCGGGGATCGGATGGCGGCCGGCCGTGCCGTGCTCGGGGTGCGTGCGGCCCGCCGCCGTCCGATCCACCCGCCGCGGGCGGTGTTTTTCGGCCACCCGGCCCGCGCGGTGAACCCCCGGTTCCGGTCGTCCGTTTCCCGCCCCCGGTTGGCCCGAATCCGACGGAAGTCGGCAGTCCCGCCCCTCGTCGTGCCCGGACCCCGTCGGGAAAATCGGCCGGGTGAACGAAACCGACCGCCCCACCGGTCCCACCGCTCCCGCCGGTCCGGCCGCCGCGCACCCCGGGCCCTCCCGCGCGCCGCGGGTGCACTACGCCTGGGTCGTCGCCGGCGTGGCCCTGCTGGTGCTGCTCGGCTCGGCCGGATTCCGGTCCGCGCCGAGCCTGATGATGGACGCGCTGCACACCGAGTTCGGCTGGTCGATGGGCACCATATCCAGCGCCACCTCGGTCAACCTCACCCTCTACGGCCTCACCGCGCCCTTCGCCGCCGCGCTGATGGACCGGTTCGGCGTCCGGCTCGTGGTGGTCTGCGCGCTGCTGACGATCTCGGTCGGCGCGGGGCTCACCATGCTGATGCGCCAGCCCTGGCAACTGGTGCTCTGCTGGGGCGTGCTGGTCGGTCTCGGCAGCGGATCGATGGCCGGCGCGTTCGCCACCACGATCACCGGGCGCTGGTTCCGGGCCCGGCAGGGGCTGGTCACCGGAGTGCTGACGGCCGCCGGAGCGGCGGGCAACCTGGTCTTCCTGCCGCTCGGCGCCTGGCTGGTCGAGCAGCACGGCTGGCGCTCGGCCGTCGTGGTGGTCTCGCTGGCGGCCACCGCGGTGGCCGTCCCGGTGCTGCTGCTGATGCGCGAACGGCCCGCCGACCTGGGCCTGTTCCCGTACGGCGCGACCGAGGCGCCGCCGGTCCCCGCGACCGGCGGCGGGGCGCTGGCCCGCTCGCTGCGGGTGCTCCGGAGCGTCTCCCGCACCCGGGCGTTCTGGCTGCTGGCCACCTCCTTCGCGATCTGCGGCGCGACCACCGCCGGGCTGGTCGGCACCCACTTCATCCCGGCCGCCCACGACCACGGCCTGCCGGTCACCACGGCGGCGAGCCTGCTCGCGCTGATCGGGGTGTTCGACGTGATCGGCACCGTCGCCAGCGGCTGGTTCACCGACCGCTTCGACGCCGGGCGGCTGCTGGTCGTCTACTACGCGCTGCGCGGGCTCTCGCTGCTGGTGCTGCCGCAGCTGTTCGCGGGCTCGCTGGAGCCGCCGATCCTGGCGTTCGTGATCTTCTACGGGCTGGACTGGGTCGCCACCGTGCCGCCGACCGTCGCGCTCTGCCGCCGCCACTTCGGGGAGGACGCGCCCATCGTCTTCGGCTGGGTGCTGGCCTGCCACCAGGTGGGCGCCGCCGCGGTGGCCGGCCTGGCCGGCTTCGCCCGGGACGCGCTCGGCGACTACGACCTCGCCTGGTACGCGGCCGGCGGGCTCTGCGCCGTCGCCGTGCTGCTCTGCCTGGCCCTGCGGTCGACGGCCGCGGCGGACCGGACGGCCCCCGTCCTGTCATGATCGCCGGTTAGGCTCCGGGCCCATGACGTTGACCTTCACCATCGACCCGGCCCCCGGCCCCGGACTGCACGCCGAGATCACCGGCCTGTGGACGGCCGCCAGCAACGCGGGCGGGGCCATCGGCTTCGTCCACCGGGTGACCGAGGAGGAGGTGCGGGCCGCCGGGGAGAAGCAGTTCGCCGGGATTGCGCCGGCCGGGCCGGACCGGCTGCTGATCGCCCGGGAGACCGCGACCGGCCGACTGGCCGCGCTGCTGCTCATGGAGTCGATGCGGTTCGGGCCGATGGACCACTGGCGGCTGGTCTCCAAGGTCATGGTCCACCCCGACCTCCAGGGGCGGGGCCACGGTGCGGCGCTGCTGGCCGAGGCCGAGCGCACGGCACGGACCTGGGGCCTGGACGGTCTGAAGCTCCAGGTGCGGGGCGGGCTCGGCCTGGAGTCGTTCTACGCCCGCAGCGGCTACACCGAGGTCGGGCGGGTGCCCGGCGCCATCCGGGTCGCACCCGGGGACGACCGCGACGACGTCACCATGTGGCTCGACCTGCGCTGATCGCGCGGGGGCGGTGCGGTGCCCGGTGGGACCCGTTCCCCGCCGGGCGCGTCGGGCATGCTTCACTGGGAGACCGGCCCGGTCCCCAGCGCAGTGAAGGATGTGTCCCCGGTGAGCAGCAAAGTGAGCAAGAAGTCGCACGCCACGCTCCGCTACACCTCGATGCGGGTCTCCGTCTTCCTCGTCTGCCTGCTGGTCGCGCTGACCCTCGGACACTTCCAGGTGATCCCGGTCTCCGGCGAGACCGGCGTCATCTTCCTCTTCCTGCTGGCCGCCGTCGCCTCGGCGCCGCTCAGCTACGTGCTGCTCAGCCGGCAGCGCGACGAGATGTCCGCCGCGATCTCCGGCAGGGTCGACGGCATCCGGGCCCGGACGGCCTCGAAGATCGCCGCGCAGAACGCGGAGGAGGACGCCGCGGTCGACGCCGCGGCCGCCAGGGCCGCCGCCGGTTCCACCGCCCCGGCTCCGCAGAACTGACCCGCGCCGCAGTGCCGGAGCACGCCTCACCGGACCGGACCCCGCCCGCCCGGACCCGCTCGGACCGGACCCCCTCGGACCCGATCGCACCGGTCCGGACCCCGCCGGCCCGGGCCGTACCCGACCACGACGAGTCCGACCAGGACGCACCGGACCGCGGCGCACCCGGCCGGGCCCCGTCGGAGCCCGGCCCCGAGCGGCCCGCGGCCGGGACCTGGCCGGCCCCGGTCCGCCGCCCCACCGGCCGGGACGTGGCCCGGCTCGCCGGGGTCTCGCAGGCCACCGTCTCCCTGGTGTTCTCCGGCTCCGAGGCCGGCCGCCGGGTCTCCGAGGCCACCCGGGAACGGGTCCGGGAGGCCGCCCGCGGCCTCGGCTACCGTCCGCAGGCGGCCGGCCGGCAGTTGCGGCTCGGCCGCAGCGGCATGATCCTGCTGGCCGTGCCGAACATCCTCGGCCCGTTCTTCGGCCGGGTCCTGGAGGGCGTCCACGAGGAGGCCGGCCGGCACGGCCTGGCCGTGGTGGTCAGCTCCGGCTGGGGGAGCGCGACGCTCGCCGAGGCCGCCACCACCAGCCGCTTCGACGGCCTGCTGATCTGCTCCCCGGACGACAGCCAGCTCGGCGACCTGCCCGCCGACACCCCCGTCGTCTTCCTGGACGCCGACCCCGGTACCGACCGGGCCCGGCCCACCGTCGAACTGGACGTGGCCGGCGGCATGCGGGCCGCCGTCGAGCACCTCGCGGATCTGGGCCACCGCCGGATCGGCCGGCTGCGCTCGACGCACGCCGCGTACACCTTCCGGGTCCGGCAGGCGGCCTTCGAGGAGACGGTCCGGGAGCTCGGCCTGGAGGTGGTCGAACTCGGTGTCAGCCTGAACGAGGGCCAGCCTGCCGCGCGCGAGGTGGCCCACCGGCTGCTGGAGCGCCCGGACCGGCCGCACGCGGTGATCTGCGACGACGACGTGGTCGCCTCCGGCGTCTACCAGGCCGCCGCCGAGCGCGGACTGCGGGTGCCCGCCGACCTCTCGGTGGTCGGCATCGACAACGTCCCGGTGGCCGCGCTGCTCGCCCCGCCGCTCACCACCGTCGACCTGCCCGGCGAGGAGCTGGGCCGGGCCGGGGTCGCGGCGCTCGCCGGGCTGCTGCGCGGTGAGGCGGTCGCGCCGGTGCCGCCGCTCGCCACCGCGCTGGTGCGGCGTTCCTCCACGGCCCGGGTCCTCTAGGGCCTCTCCTTCGCAGGCGCCACCGGTGGAGGGAGGGGTGCGGGGCGTTCGGCCGTCCTGCGGGCCGCGTTCCTCCGTCCGGGCTCCACCGGGCGGGTGAAAGACCGTCGCACCGGCTCGCGGCGGAGGGGCGGGCGGATTAACGGACGATGAGATTCCGCCTATGCGGACGTCACGACCACGACCCCCACGACCCCCACGGCCCTCCCGGCCGTCCCGCCTGCCGCGCCTGGCCGCCGCGCTCGGCCTGGTCGGCGGCACCCTGCTCACCGGTACCCTCACCGCGCCGCCCGCCGAGGCCGCCGTCAGCTTCACCAAGACGGTGGACAAGCCGACCCCGGCGCCGGGCGAGAACGTCACCTACACCCTGCGGTACACCTGCTCGGTGAGCGACTGCGTCAACGGGCGGATCACCGACGTCCTCCCGGCCGGGATGGAGTTCGTCGGCTGGACCCCGGACGCCTCCACGGTCGACGTCCCCAACTCCACCGTGCCCCCGGCCGGCACCGTGGGCGGCACCCTCACCGCCGAGCTGCTGACCCTCACCCCGGGCACCACCGCCTCCATCAACGTGGTGATGCGGTACCCCAACTTCAGCACCCCCAACGGCACCCGGAGCAGCAACTCGGCCACCCTCACCGCCGACGGCGAGCCGCCGCAGACCGACGGCGCCGACACCACCGCCGTGGTCCAGCCGGGCTACACCACGACCAAGGGCGTGCAGACCAGCAGCCAGGACGGCCGCTCGGTCACCTACCAGTTCAGCGCCTGCTCCACCGCCAACGTGCCCAACGTCGACCTGGACGGCAGCCGCCTGGTCGACACGCTGCCGCCCGGCGCCGTCGTCGACACGAGCCGCTCGCCCGGCTGGGTCAACGACCCGGCGGGCTCCACCACCTGGGTCTACGACATCGGCGAGTTCCGGGCCGCCGGAGGGCAGGCCGGCTGCCGGATCCCCGGCGTCCTGGTGGTGGACTACCCCGACCCGGCCTTCCCCAGCGGCACCACCTCCACCAACACGGTGACGCTCCAGGGCGATCCGCTCGGCCCCGACCCGCAGCGCGACCTGTCCACCGACACCGCCGAGACCCCGACCTTCCAGCCGCCGGTCACCGGTGTGCAGATCGGCGCCTCCAAGGTGTGGCAGGAGGCCACGGTCTCCGGCGACCTCGCCTCCTTCAGCCTGCGGGTCTCCAACAACGCGGACCCGGTCACCGGCCTGGTGATGACCGACCCGGGCACCGGCACCACCCCGGACCTGTACAACTGGCTGATCCCGCAGTCCATCCAGCTGGAGGCGTGGAACCCCACCTCGATCACGCTGGCGCTGGAGTACCGGCTGGACGGCGATCCCGCCTGGCTCCCCTTCACCCCCGCCGACCCGCTGAACGGTTCCGCCAGCCGCCGGATCACCTTCGCGGAGGGCGCCGGGGATCCGGCCGACGACGTGATCGGCCTGCCGGCCGGCCGCCACCTGGACGGCCTGCGGTTCGGCTGGACCGGTCCGATCCCCGGCGGCTGGAGCCCCGGCAACTCCGTCCAGGTGCTCGCCCAGGTGGTCACCCCCGGCCACGACGGCCGCCCGGCCCCGGTGCCGCTGCACAACTGCCTGGACGCGGTCGGCACCGGTGCCGGCGGCGACACCGCGGCGGCCACCGAGTGCGCCGACAACACCGTCACCGCCGCCACCAACCTGGGCGCCGCCAAGACCACCGTCGCCGGCGCCGTGCTCTCCCCGGGCGGCACGGCCACCTTCCAGGTCACCCCGTACAACCGCACCGGCCGGGTGCTGGACCGCCCGCTCGTCCTGTACGACCTGCTGCCGCCCGGCATGGTCTACGTCGACGGCAGCGCCCGCAAGGACCCGTCCTACCCCGAGGCGGTCGCCCCGCAGTCCGTCACCGTGCTGCCCGGTCCCGACGGCCGTCAGCTGCTCAGGATGATCTGGCCCGCCGGCGCCCCCGACATGATGTACCTGAACGACCACCTGGCCTACCGGACGCTGATCGACGTCCAGGTGGCCGGCAGCGCCAGGCCCGGCACGCTCACCAACGACGTCTTCGTGACCGCCGAGGGCTCCGGCGCCCCGACCGCCTGCTTCTACTTCGGCAGCGACAGCGGGGAGGCGGACGCCCAGGACATCGACAAGGACGGCGACACCGCCGAGACCGTGTGCCGGGCCTCCTCGCCGGTCGAGGTGCAGGTGCCGGCCGTGTTGCGCTCGTACAAGGAGGTCCGGGGCGACCTCGACCCGGAGTACACCGCCACCGGCACCACCCGCCCCGGCGGCGGGATCTCCTACCGGTTGACCGTCCGCAACGACTCCGCCGACCCGGTCACGGAGTTCCTCGCGTACGACCGGCTGCCCACCCCGGGCGACTCCTACGTGCTGCGGCAGGACGTCCCGCGCAACTCGGCCTGGCGGCCCTCGCTGGTCGAGCCGCTCACCTCCAGCGACCCGACCGTGGTGATCGAGTACACCACCGCCCCCGACCCCTGCCTGCCGGGCGGGTTCGCGGTGCCCGGCCCGTGCGACATCGACGCGCAGTGGAGCGCCGCCTTCCCCGGCCCGGGCACCGTGACCTGGTTCCGGATCCACCGGCCCGGCACGCTGGCGCCCGGGGAGCTGTTCACGCTCACCTGGCCGATGGTGGCCTCGTTCGACGCCGGGCCGGACGAGTTCGCCTGGAACAGCTTCGGCTACACCGCCACCGACGCCTCCGGCCGTCAGCTGCTGCCGGCCGAGCCCGCCAAGGTCGGGGTCGGCATCGAGCAGGCCGCCCCGCCGTCCAACGTGCTCGGCGACTTCGTCTGGAACGACCTCGACGGGGACGGCGTCCAGCAGGCCGGCGAGCCCGGGGTACCGGGCGTAAGGGTCGAACTGCTGGACGGTGAGGGCCGGGTGATCCGGGACAAGGACGGCAACCCGGTCTCGACGGTGACCGACGCGACCGGGCACTACCGGTTCGAGCGGCTGCCGGACGGCGTCTACGCGGTGCGGTTCGACCTCGCCACGTTGCCGAAGGACGCCACGGTCACCAAGCGGGCGGCCGGGACGGACCGGGCGCTGGACTCGGACGCGGATCAGGCGACCGGGGTGACGCAGACCGTCACCCTGGCCGGCGGGGTGGAGGATCTGGGGCTGGACATGGGGCTGGTGCTGCCGCCGGAGCCGTCGCCGTCGCCCTCGCCTTCCCCGTCTCCCTCGCCGTCTCCCTCTGCCTCTCCGTCGCCTTCGCCTTCGCCTTCGCCGACCGTGACGCCTTCGCCGTCGCCGACGGTCACCCCGACCCCGACGGTGACGCCGTCACCCAGCGCGTCGACCTCCCCGCCCGCGCCGACGCCGTCACCGAGCCACACGCCGTCGCACCACCCGACGTCGCACCACCCGGGGCCGACCCACCCGCACCAGCCGACGCACTCGCCGGGCCACGGCAGCGGGCTGCCGGAGACCGGCGGCGGGACGGGCACCCTGCTGGGGCTCCTCGGAGCCGTGACACTCGGAGCCGGTCTGCTGCTCGCCCTGGTCGCCCGGGGAAGCCGGGGCCGCCACGGCTGAGACGGGGAATCCGGATGACGGAATGACGAAGTGACCGCGCCCGTCGGCCGGACCACCGGCCCGACGGGCGCAGCCACCTCCGAGGGGTGCCGCGGGCGTCAGCCCGCCGGCACCGGTTCGGCGGGCAGCGGCCGCGCCCCGTCCGGTGCGGCGGCCGGCCGGAACCAGCGGCGGGCGCCGAACAGCAGCACCCCGCCGAGGCCGATCCCGCCCGCCGCGCAGAGCGCCACGGAGCGCAGCGACCCCTCCGCGAGGTGCCCCGAGACCGCGTAGCCCAGGGAGTTCCCGGTCGCGAAGAGGGTGACCAGCCAGGCGAAGGCCTCGGTCACGGTGCCGGCCGGGGCCAGCTCGGCGACCAGCACGAACGCCGCCGCCAGCAGCGGGGCGAGGGCGATCCCGGAGAGGAAGGCGGCCCCGGCCATCGCGGCCGGCCCGGGGACCAGCACCAGCGGCAGGTAGCTCACGGCCATGCCGAGCGCCATCAGCCAGGTACGGGTGGCCGTCGAGCTGCGCCACGGCACCGCGCCGTAGGCGAGCGCGCCGAGCAGGCCGCCGAGCGCCGCCAGGGCCAGCAGGGTGCCCGCGCCGCCGGGCGGGGCGTCCGCCGCACGGGCGTCGGCGTAGGCGATGAACAGCACGTTCTGCGCGCCGACCGCCCAGCCGGCGCCGGCCAGGCCGACCAGCAGCAGGACCAGACCGGGGGAGCGGAGGGGACCGAGCAGGCCCGCCGAGTGGGCCCGGGGCGGGGCCTGCCAGGCCCGGGCCGGCGCGGTGGTGGCGACCACGAGCGCCCCGGCCAGGCCGAGTCCGGCCGCCACCCAGAGCGCCGCGACCGGGCCGGCCGTGCCCGCGAGGCCGGCCACCGCGAGCGGGCCGGCGACGTAGAGGATCTGCTGCGCGGCGGAGTCGAAGGCGTACGCGGTGTCCAGCTGCTCCTCCTCGACGACGTCCGGCCAGAGCGAGCGCAGGCAGGGTTCGAGCGGGGGCATCGCCAGACCGGCGATCGCGGCGCCGAGCGGGGCGGCGACCGGCGAGCCGGGTGCCAGCGCCAGCAGGGCGTACCCGCCGCCGGCCACCACCGCGGAGACGAGCAGGACGCGCGGCTGCCCGGTGCGGTCCACGATCCGGCCGAGCACCGGTCCGCCGACGGCCGCCGCGATCGCGTAGGCGGCGGTGGCAAGCCCGATCCTGCTGTACGGCGCGCCCGCCTCGCGCAGGGCGAGGGCGATCACCAGGGCGGTCATGCCGGCCGGGAGGCGGCCCAGCAGGGTGCCGAGGAGCAGGCGGCCGACGTGCGGGGCGCGGAGCAGGGCGAGGTAGCCCATGGGCGGGATTCTCCGGTCTGGGCATGGGGGGACGGACGGGGTGTGCAGCCAAGTTATACGTATAACCATCAGGCGGTCAATCGGGCCCGGTAACGGATCGTCAGATGTGGCAGGGGTCGTCCGTGTCCGGAACTCAAACAACTACTTTGAACATCTCAAACCTTTACTGCTAACGTATCGGCCGTGACCACCTCAGACGCACGTCCGCCGCTCGGCCCGGGCCACCAGCCCGACGCCGCCCGCGGGTGCTGTCTGTCCGGTGCTGTGGACAGCCCGCGCCGTTGTCGCGCCACGAGCTGTATTCAGGCGGCACGCCCCTGACCGGGGCCGGTCCCTTCCCGTCCGGCCCGAGCGCCGTGCCGCCGTCCTCGCCCCCCACCATCAGCAACGCCTCCCCCGGAGCCGCACCGTCATGTCCACAGCGCCCGAGGCGACCTCGTCGCCGTCCGTGCTCAGCAGAATCCGCAGGACCCCGTTCTGGGCCCAGATCGTCGCCGGTCTCGTGCTCGGCATCGGCCTCGGCTACCTGGCCCGCGCGGCCGACATATCCTGGCTGGCCACCACGCTTGAGACGATCGGCCGGATCTTCGTCCAGCTGCTGAAGCTCGCCGTCCCGCCGCTGGTCTTCACCGCGATCCTGGTCAGCGTGGCGAACCTGCGCAACGTCACCAACGCGGCCCGGCTGGCCGTCCGCACCCTGCTCTGGTTCGCGATCACCTCGCTGATCGCGGTGGCCATCGGCCTCGGCCTCGGCCTGCTGACCAACCCGGGCGAGGGCACCAACCTCAAGACCGAGGGCCTGAAGCCGCCGAAGTCCACCGGCAGCTGGATCGACTTCCTCACCGGGATCTTCCCGACCAACATCGTGACCGCGTTCACCGAGGTCGAGGTCCTGCAGATCGTCTTCCTGGCGATCGTGGCCGGTGCCGCCATCATCAAGCTGGGCGCCAAGGCCGAGCCGGTCCTCAAGCTCAGCGAGTCGGTGCTGGAACTGGTCCAGACCGCGCTCTGGTGGGTCATCCGGCTCTCGCCGCTCGGCACCCTCGGCCTCATCGGCAAGTCCGTCGCCAAGTACGGCTGGGACCTGCTGGAGCCCTTCGCGACGCTGACCGTCGACGTCTACGTCGGTTGCGCGCTGGTGCTGTTCGTCGTCTACTCGCTGCTGCTGAAGTTCGCCGCCGGCCTCAACCCGGTCAACTTCTTCCGGGGCGCCTGGCCCGCCATCCAGCTGGCCTTCGTCTCCCGCTCGTCGGTCGGCACCCTGCCGGTCACCCGCCGGGTCACCGAGCGCCTCGGCGTCCCGGGCGAGTACGCCTCGTTCGCCGTCCCGTTCGGCGCCACCACCAAGATGGACGGCTGCGCCGCGATCTACCCGTCGCTGGCCGCGATCTTCGTCGCCCAGGTGTACGGCATCGACCTCGGCATCAAGGACTACCTGCTGATCGCCTTCGTCTCGGTGATCGGCTCGGCCGCCACGGCCGGTCTCACCGGTGCGATCGTCATGCTGACGCTGACCCTCTCCACCCTGGGTCTGCCGCTGGAGGGCGTCGGTCTGCTGCTGGCGATCGACCCGATCCTCGACATGGTCCGCACCGCGACCAACGTCGCCGGTCAGGCGCTGGTGCCGGTCCTGGTCGCGGCCCGGGAGAAGACCCTCGACCTGGTCGCCTACAACAACCCCACCGGTGACCTCTACGACGAGACCCCGGCCAAGCCCGCGATCCCGGGCCAGGCCGGCCCCGCGGCCACCGCGACGGCCTGACGCCCCCTCGCACGGGCACACGAGGGCCCTCCTCCCCGGGACGGGAGGAGGGCCCTCGCGCATGCGCGGTGCGGAGCGCCGCGGCGTCGCGAGGCAGGCGGAGCGGCGTGCGACACGGGCGTGCGGCACCGCGGACGCGCCGGGGCACAAGGCAGGGGGCCCACCGGAACGGCGGGCCCCCTTGGGTACTGCGCTCTTCTGCTCACGGTGACGGCCGGCGGCCGTCGGCAGACCCGAACGGGTCCCGAGCGATCAGATCATCATTGAGGATGGTCAGATAAGGGTGACGTTCTCCGCCTGCGGGCCCTTCGGGCCCTGGGTGACGTCGAAGCTGACCGCCTGGTTCTCCTCCAGCGAGCGGAAACCGCTCGCGTTGATGGCGGAGTAGTGGACGAAGACGTCGGGGCCGCCGCCCTCCTGGGCGATGAAGCCGAAGCCCTTCTCAGCGTTGAACCACTTGACGGTTCCCTGAGCCATGCCGTTCTCCTTGCGAGGGACGTGTCGGGGACCACACCGTGTGGCACCCGGTCCGCTGCGCTGATCGCCCTGCCTCCGGACGGGTCCGGAGTTTTTCGATATTGCTGAAAAACTACGAAAAGCCTGCGGTTACATGCTCCGCAGGCTTCAAGTACTGCAAGGGGAATCAAACTGCAACTGAGGGCAACGCTAGCATGCGGCTGCTGTGACGACCAGGGGTGACTTGCGGGCCGGACAGCGCGTGTCGTAAGGCCGTTGTGGCGCTCGCGGAGGGGCGCGGCGAGGCGTAGCGCGGGGGCGCCGCGACGCGTCGCGGAAGGGCGGTGCGGGGCTTCCCGGACGACGGGCATACCCTGCGGGGGAGGCGCACGAACAGCAAGGGAGCGGCGCAGTGGCAGTACCGGATGCGGAAACGCGGGAGCCCCGGGAGAACACCCCGGTCCGGGAGAACACCCCGGTCCGGCCCAGGGTCGGGCATATTCAGTTCCTCAACTGCGTACCCCTCTACTGGGGGCTGGCCAGGACCGGCAACCTGCTCGATCTGGACCTCACCAAGGACACCCCGGAGAAGCTGAGCGACCAGTTGGTCGGCGGTGCGCTGGACATCGGTCCCATCACCTGTGTGGAGTACCTGCGGCACGCGGACGACCTGCTGGTCCTCCCGGACATCGCGGTCGGCAGCGACGGCCCGGTGATGTCCTGCGTGATCGTCAGCAAGCTGCCGCTGGCCGAGCTGGACGGCCGGCGGGTCGCCCTCGGCTCCACCAGCCGGACCTCGGTGCGGCTCGCCCGGCTGCTGCTGGAGGAGCGCGAGGGGGTGCGGCCGGAGTACTTCAGCTGCCCGCCGGACCTGGACGCGATGCTCGCCGACGCCGACGCGGCCGTGCTGATCGGCGACCCGGCGCTGCGCGCCTGTCTCGGACAGGCGGCGGCGCAGGGCCTCACCGTGCACGACCTCGGGGCGATGTGGAAGGAGTGGACCGGGCTGCCGTTCGTCTTCGCCGTCTGGGCCGCCCGCCGAGACTTCGCGGAGCGCCGGCCCGAGCTCACCGCCGCCGTCCACCGGGCCTTCCTGGAGTCCCGGGACCTCTCACTGGTCGAGGCCGGGGAGGTGGCCGCGCACGCCGCCCGCTGGGAGGCCTTCGACGCGGGCGTGCTGGAGCGCTACTTCAGCGAGGCGCTGGACTTCTCGCTCGGCGAGCGGCAGTTGGCCGGGATCGCCGAGTTCGCCCGGCGGGTCGGCCACGACAGCGGGTTCGCCCCCGACGTGGCGGTCCGGCTGCTGGAGCCCGCCCCTGAGCCCGTCGCCTGAGCCGGCCGCCTGAGCAGGTCGCCCGAGCGGTTCCGTCCGGTGGCGACCCGTCACGGTGCCCCGCCGCCCGATAGCGTCTGCACGCGAGACGGCCCCGGCGGCGGGGCACCGTGACGGGTGACGGGAGCGTGCGGGGGATGCAGGCACTGGGAACGGACGACCCTCGCCGGGTGGGGGCGTACCGGCTGCTGCGGCGGCTCGGCGCGGGCGGCATGGGCCGGGTCTACCTCGGCCGGACGGCGGGCGGGCGCACGGTCGCGGTCAAGGTGGTGCGCGCGGAACTCGCCGAGGACGCCGAGTTCCGGGCCCGGTTCCGGCAGGAGGTCGCCGCAGCCCGGCTGGTCGGCGGCGCCTGGACCGCACCCGTCCTGGACGCCGACACCGAGGGCGAGCGCCCGTGGGTGGCCACCGGCTACGTCGCGGGGCCCGCGCTCGGCGGTGCCGTCCGGGAGTACGGGCCGCTGCCCGGGCCCGCCCTGCACACGCTCGGCGCGGGCCTCGCGGAGGCGCTGGAGCACGTGCACGGGCTGGGCCTGGTGCACCGCGACGTCAAGCCGTCCAACGTGCTGCTCACCCTGGACGGCCCGCGGCTGATCGACTTCGGCATCGCCCGTGCCCTCGACGCGGCCACCGGGCTCACCCGGTCGGGCTTCGTGGTGGGGTCGCCCGGCTTCATGTCGCCGGAGCAGGCCAACGGCCGGCCGGCCGGGCCGCCCGGCGACGTCTTCTCGCTGGGCGCGGTCCTCGCGTACGCGGCGACCGGGGTGCACCCGTTCGGGGAGGGCGTGAGCGCGGCCGTCCTGCTGTACCGGGTGGTGCACGAGGAGCCGGACCTGACCGGGCTGCCCGAGGGGCCGCTGCGTTCGATCGTCCTCGACTGCCTGGCGAAGGACCCGGCGGCGCGGCCCACGCCGCGCCGGCTGAGGGAGCGGCTGGACCCGGACGGCTCGGCGGTCGGGCGGCCGGGGCGGGGGGACTGGCTGCCTCCGGTGCTGGCGGCGGCGGTCGGGCGGAGTGCGGTGCAGCTGCTGGATCTGGAGGCGGAGGCGGTCTCCGGGGGTGGCGGAGGCGGGGACGGGGGTGGCCCGGGTGGCCCGGGTGGTGCGGTCGTTGCGGCGGGTCTGGCGGGTCTGGCGGGTTCGGCCGGTTCGGGGGGAGGGGACCGGACGCCGACCCTGGTGCCGGACGCGGGCACCGGGGCCGGAGCCGTCGGCGGGCCGGGGGAAGCGACGGCGGGGGCCGCGCGGGGAGCGGGTGGTGGGCGTCGCCGGGGCGTGGTGGCGGTGGTGGTGGCGGCCGTGCTGCTGGTGCTCGCGGCAGGCGGGTACGGGGCCTACCGGGTCCGGGGGAACGGCGGGCCGGAGCCGGAGCCCACGACCGCCGCGACCGGGGATCCGTCACAGGCGTTGCCGCTGCCGTCCGCCCCGTCGTCGGCTCCGGCGTCCGCTCCGGCTCCGGCCACGACGGCGCCCTCGGCTCCGGTGAGGGCGCCGTCGTCCGGGACCCCGGCGGCCACGCCCACGGCGACTTCCGCGGCCACGGCCACGGCCACGGCCACGGGACCGAACGCCGTGCCGGAACGGTTCGTCGGCACCTGGCGCGGGGAGATGACCACGCAGAAGGGCGTACCCGCCGGCACCACCACCCTGGTCATCGGCCGCGCGGGGATCGGGCAGGACGCCGTCACCAGCCGCAACGAGCTGACCGGACTGCTGTCGATCACCTGCGAGGGCGCCTGGACGCTCGGCTCGGCCGAACCGGAGAAGCTGGTCCTCACCTCGCGGCTGGTCCGTTCCTCACTGCCCGGGGCGTGCACCGGCGGCTCCTACGCCGAGACGCTCACCCTGCAGAAGGACGGCACGATTCGCTTCACCTCGGCCGACCCCAGCGCCGGCAACCCGTCCGGGACGCTGCGCCCGGCGGGCTGACGCGGGCGCCCGAAAGGGCTGGCGTAGGCTGAACCGGATGCGACCCGGTGCCCCCGCACGGCGGTCGCAGCCCATCGCGGCACGTCGTGGACGTCGCGGCACCGGAGGCGCCCGGCGCTCCCGGAGCGGCCGACGCACCCGGTGCGCCCGATGAACCCGACGCAGATGTACCCGATGTACCCGACAGAGAGAAGGCCGTCAGGTGTCCGAGCTCGCAGCGACCACCCTCGATGCGCCCAGCACCGACCTGCAGGCCGTGCTCGACCGGGCGGCCGGCGGTGGCCGGATCAGCCCGGAGGAGGCGCTGGAGCTCTACCGCTCGGCCCCGCTGCACGCGCTCGGCTCGGCGGCCGACGCGGTGCGCCGCCGCCGCTACGCGGGTACCGAGCACATCGCGACGTACATCATCGAGCGCAACATCAACTACACCAACGTCTGCGTGACGGCGTGCAAGTTCTGCGCCTTCTACGTGCCGCCCAAGAGCACCAAGGGCTGGTCCCGCGACCTCGACGAGATCCTGCGCCGCTGCGCCGAGACCGTCGAGCTGGGCGGCACCCAGATCATGTTCCAGGGCGGCCACCACCCGGACTACGGCGTCGAGTACTACGAGCGCGCCTTCTCGGCGATCAAGGCGGAGTTCCCGCAGCTGGTGATCCACTCGCTGGGCGCCTCCGAGGTCGACCACATGGCGCGGATCTCGGGCGTCCCGGTCGAGGAGGCGATCACCCGGATCCACAAGGCGGGTCTGGACTCCTTCGCCGGCGCCGGCGCCGAACTGCTGCCGGAGCGCCCGCGCAAGGCGATCGCGCCGCTCAAGGAGTCGGGCGAGCGCTGGCTGGAGATCATGGAGACCGCCCACGGCCTGGGCGTGGAGTCCACCTCCACGATGCTGATGGGCACCGGCGAGACCAACGCCGAGCGGATCGAGCACCTGCGGATGATCCGCGATGTGCAGGACCGCTCCGGCGGCTTCCGCGCCTTCATCCCGTACACCTACCAGCCGCAGAACAACCACCTGAAGGGCTCGACCCAGGCGACCGTCTTCGAGTACCTGCGGATGATCTCGATCGCCCGGCTCTTCCTCGACAACGTCGCCCACATCCAGGGCTCCTGGCTGACCACCGGCAAGGAGGCCGGCCAGCTGTCGCTGCACTACGGCGCGGACGACCTCGGCTCGGTGATGCTGGAGGAGAACGTGGTCTCGGCGGCCGGCGCCAAGCACCGTTCGAACCTCACCGAGCTGATCCACCTGATCCGGGCCGCCGGCCGCGTCCCCGCGCAGCGCTCGACCACGTACGAGCACCTGCGGGTGCTGGACGACCCGGCCAACGACCCGGTCGACCCGCGGGTCGCCTCGCACATCGCCTCCACCGCGATCGAGGGCGGCACCGCGCACCCCGAGCTGAAGATCCTCGACAACGACTGAGGCACCGCCAGCCGTGCTGACCCTGCACCGGGCCACCCTCGTGCTGCCCGACCCGGCCGACCCCACCGCCCCGTCCCACGCCGACGGGGCGGTGCTGGTGCGCGGCGAGCTGGTCGAGGCCGTCGGCCCGTACGCGGAGCTGACGGCCGCCCACCCGGCGGCCCGGGTCCGGGACTGGGGCGACGCGCTGATCCTGCCGGGGCTGCGCAACCCCTGCGGGTACTGGCTGCTGGAGCGCGCCTACCACCCGGACCCGCGTGAAGGGGCCGGGGACGAGCCGGTGCCGGACGGGCTGGCGGGGGAGCCGGACGAGGCCCGGTGCGGGGCGAGCGCCCGGCGCGGGCTGCAGCGGATGCTGGGCTTCGGGGTGACGGCGGTGGCCGGGCCGTTCGAGCGCGCCTCGGTGCGGACGGCGGTGGCCCGGTCCGGGCTCGCCGTGCTGCCGGCGGGCGCGACGGGTGGCGGGGGCGGTGGGGGAGGTGGGGGGACTGCCGGGGCCGCCGGGGCCGGGCCGGTGGGACCGCTGGACCCGTTGGCGGTGCTGCCGCTCACCGAGGCCCTGCACGGGCGGGTGACGGCCGGGGGCCGGGCGGACTTCGCGGTGTTCGCTCCCCGGGGTGACGCTCCGGCGGGTGCTCCGGCGGGTGCTCCGGCGGGTGCTCCGGCGGGTGTTCCGGCGGGTGTTCCGGTGCGCGGTGCGGTGGACGTGGCTCCGGCGCCGGCGGGTCCGGTGCGGGTCGGTGCGTGCCGGGCGACGGTGCTGGCCGGCCGGCTGGTGTTCCGACGGCGCTGAACGCCGCCCCGAGGGTGTGCCGGAAGGCGTTCCGGCCGCACGCCACCCGTCGGTGGCCGTCCGACCCGGTCGGGCCGCCGTACTCCCCCGCGACGCCCGGGACTTGCTTCGTGTGCCCGCCGAACTGCGGCTTCGATCCCCTGGCCTGATTCCCCCTTCGTCGTGACCTGAGGGCCCGCCAGCGGATAGCATCCGGCTCAGCTCACTCCGTACACCCTCACCACACACCGCCCGTGCCCGCGGGCGGCGGGGCCCCGTCCCAGGCCCCGAACGCAAGCCAGGACAGGAACCATGCGATCCGCGACCGTCCCCCCGCAGCGATCCCCGCGGTTGGGCCGTGGCTGGTACGTCACCGCCGTGCTCAGCGCCGTGCTGGCCGTCGGGATGTGTCTGCTGGGGTGGCGTCAGGCCGAGCAGGCCGACCGGATCGGGGCGCACCCGGTGCGCGTCGACGGCGTGGTGACCCAGACGCCGACCGGCGGCGGCTCCTACAGCACCGTCAGCTACCAGGCGGGCGGTCAGCACCACACCGCCACCGCGCTGCCGCTGGCCGACGGCAGCAAGGTCGGGGACGCCGTCTGCCTGGAGCACGCGGCGGACGACCCCGGCGCGGTGCGGATCTGCGGTGACACCTACCCGCAGCCGGTGGGCGTCGGGCTGGCCCGGTTCAGCGTGCCGGTGGCCGTGCTGATGTTCGTCGTCTGCATGCTGCGGATCCGGCGGTACCGGCGCGCGCTCGCCGTCCGGAGCGGGCAGAACCGGTTCGCCACCACGGTCGCCCTGGCGACCGGGGCGCTGGCCGACGGGATGCCCGCGATAACGCAGGGCAAGCGTTCGCGGCGCCGACGCCGCGCGGGCGGACGGCGCGGTCTGCACTGAGCCGGCGGGCCGTCCGGTGGGGCGGCGGGGCGGCGGGGCGGTGGGGCGCTGTTCGGCGCGAGGCCTCCGGTGTGACGAGGTTGCCCCGTGCGGGTGATGCGGCGCACTTCCGGGTGGGGCTGCGTGCGCCGCACTGTGGGGGCGTGCGGGGGGCGTCTGCGCGCCCCGTGTTCGCCCGGCGGCTGTCGCGGGCACGCCCCGGGGTGTTCCCGGGGCGCCCGGAAGGCGCCCCCTTGCCCGGATCGCCGGAGCCAGGGTGAACAATGGGGACGTGACCCGAGCCTCCCTGGACAAGCAGCCGCACGAAGTCGCCGCCATGTTCGACGACGTGGCGGCCAAGTACGACCGCACCAACGACGTTCTCTCGCTCGGCCAGGCCCGCGCCTGGCGCCGCGCGGTGGCCGAGGCGGTGGCCGCCGGCCCGGGGGACGTCGTGCTCGACCTCGGGGCCGGGACCGGCACCTCCTCGCTGCCCTTCGTGGAAGCCGGGGCGCAGGTCGTGCCGTGCGACTTCTCGGTGGGCATGCTCGCCGAGGGCAAGCGCCGCCACCCCGAGCTGCCGCTGACCGCCGGCGACGCCACCCGGCTGCCGTTCGCCGACGACACCTTCGACTCGGTGACGATCTCCTTCGCGCTGCGCAACGTCCACGACACCGACGCCGCGATGCGCGAGATGCTCCGCGTCACCAAGCCCGGCGGCAAGCTGGTCATCTGCGAGTTCTCCACGCCGACCTGGACGCCGTTCCGGACGGTCTACACCGAGTACCTGATGCGCGCGCTGCCGCCGGTCGCCACCGCGGTCAGCAGCAACCCCGACGCTTACGTCTACCTCGCCGAGTCGATCCGCGAGTGGCCGGACCAGCCGGCGCTGTCGGCCCGGCTGCAGGAGGCCGGCTGGTCCAAGGTGGCCTGGCGCAACCTGACCGGCGGGATCGTCGCCCTGCACCGGGCCTACAAGGTCTGACCCGCCGACCGGCCGGTCCCGCCGCCGGGACCGGCCGCTGCGACGTCCGCAGCTCGTAGACTCGTCCAAGCCCAGCCGCGCCGGCCCCCACCGGCCGGCCGACCCCCAGTAGGAGTGTGCCCACCGTGTCCGAGACCGCCGTTGACCTGAGCGCAGGCGTTGTGGAGAGCACCGCGGACGTCATCGTGGTCGGCGCGGGCCCGGCCGGGTCCACCACCGCGTACTACCTCGCGCAGGCCGGCCTGGACGTGCTGCTGCTG
Source organism: Kitasatospora sp. NPDC056327 (assembly GCF_042261735.1). Taxonomy (NCBI): domain Bacteria; kingdom Bacillati; phylum Actinomycetota; class Actinomycetes; order Kitasatosporales; family Streptomycetaceae; genus Kitasatospora; species Kitasatospora sp. NPDC056327. The sequence continues at coordinate 20,998 of NZ_JBHJRC010000026.1, forward strand.
GAGAAGACCGGCTTCCCGCGGGAGAAGGTCTGCGGCGACGGCCTCACCCCGCGGGCCACCAAGCAGCTGGTGGACATGGGCATCGACGTGTCGACCGAGAACGGCTGGCTGCACAACAAGGGTCTGCGGATCATCGGGGGCGGGGTCCGGCTGGAGCTGGACTGGCCCGAACTGGCGGCCTTCCCGGACTACGGGCTGGTCCGCAAGCGGGCCGACTTCGACGAGCTGCTGGCCCGTCAGGCCGAGAAGGCCGGGGCCCGGCTCTACGAGCGCTGCAACGTCAGCGGCCCGGTGCTGGACGAGCGGACCGGCCGGATCGTCGGGGTCACCGCCAAGCTCGGCGACGAGAAGCGGCAGGTGACCTTCCGCGCCCCGCTGGTGGTGGCGGCCGACGGCAACTCCACCCGGCTCTCGCTCGCCATGGGCCTGCACCGCCGGGAGGACCGCCCGATGGGCGTCGCCTACCGCACCTACTTCACCTCCCCGCGCCACGACGACGACTACCTGGAGTCCTGGCTGGAGCTCTGGGACACCCGCGGCGGGGAGCGCAAGCTGCTGCCCGGCTACGGCTGGGTCTTCGGCATGGGCGACGGCACCTCCAACGTCGGCCTGGGCATCCTCAACTCCTCGCCCGCCTTCGGTGAGCTGGACTGGCGCGAGGTGCTCAAGGCCTGGTGCGCCAGCATGCCGGAGGAGTGGGGTTGCACGCCGGAGAACATGACCGAGCCGATCCGGGGTGCGGCCCTGCCGATGGCCTTCAACCGGCAGCCGCACTACACCCGCGGTCTTCTGCTGGTCGGCGACGCGGGCGGCATGGTCAACCCGTTCAACGGCGAGGGCATCGCCTACGCGATGGAATCCGGCCAGATCGCCGCCGGAGTGATCGTCCAGGCCCTCGCCCGGGTCACCGACGGCGGCCGGGAGCGCGCGCTCCAGGCCTACCCGCGGATCCTCAAGGACGTCTACGGCGGCTACTACACGCTCGGCCGGGCGTTCGTGAAGATCATCGGGAACCCGAAGGTCATGCAGCTCGCCACCCAGCGCGGGCTGACCCACCCGATCCTGATGAAGTTCGTCCTCAAGCTGCTCGCCAACCTCACCGACCCGCAGGGCGGCGACGCCATGGACCGCATCATCAACGGCCTGGCGAAGGCCGCGCCGAACGCCTGACTCTCCGGCCTTGCTACGGGCGGACGGCCGGCGTCCGGGGTCTGCCCGCCGGGAGAGGGGCCCGGCCGTCCGCCGGGCCGTCCGCCGGGCGGTGCGCCGGGCGACGCCGCCGCCGCACGGCGGCCCCGCCGTTCAGTCGGCGGGGGTGGCAGGGCTGACGGGGGCGGCGGGGTCGACCGGCGTGTCCGGGGACGCCGCTGCCCGGCCGGCCGCGGAGCGCCGCTCGACGTAGGCGAGGCGGTCGGCGAACACCCGGGCGGCGTCCGGGGTGAGCGTGCGCAGGGCGACCAGAGCGGTGAAGACGACGTCGCACAGTTCGTGCTGGACGTCCTCCCAGCTGTGGGTGACCCCCTTGCGGGGGTTCTGGCCGGTGACGCCGATCACGGCAGCACTGACCTCGCCGACCTCCTCGGAGAGCTTGAGGATGCGGGCGAGCCGCTCCTCCCGCGGGGGAAGCGGGCTCTCCGCGTCCAGCCAGGCGACCATGTGGTCGACGCTCTCCCAGATCCTGCTGTCCATGCGGCGCTGCTCCCGTACGGTGTCGATGGCGTGTCCACCGTACGGGAGCCCGCCGTCAGGGCTCACGGTCGGCTCAGCGGGCCGAGATCTTCACGTTGCGGATGTTCACCGGCAGGGTCGGGTAGCCGTCGCCGGGGCTGTTCTGGTCGTCCTCGCCTCCGGCGGCGATCTTCTGCAGGACGTCCAGGCCCGCCGTGACCCGGCCGAAGGGCGTGTAGGCCGGGGAGAGCTTGGTGTCCTTCCAGACGAAGAAGAACTGGCTGCCGTTGGTGTTGGGGCCCGCGTTCGCCATGGCGACCGTGCCGGCCGGGTAGGTCGCACCCGTCAGGTTCTCGTCCGGGAAGGAGTAGCCCGGGCCGCCGCTGCCGGTGCCGGTCGGGTCGCCGCACTGCAGGACGAAGAGCCGCTGGGTGGTGAGCCGGTGGCAGTGGCTGCGGTCGAAGTAGTCGCGCTCGGCGAGGAACCGGAACGAGAAGGTGGTGCAGGGCGCCTTGTCGGTGAGCGCCTGGAAGGTGATCGCTCCCTGGGTGGTCTTCAGGGTCGCCTTGTACGGCTTGGCGGCCTTCCGGGCGTCGAAGACCGGGATGCCCTTGAAGTTGTCGGCCGGGACGGCCGGCGTGTAGGTGCAGGTGACACCGGCAGCTCCGGAGCCGGCCGCGGTCGACGGGGTGTCCGCGACGGCGGTGCCGGTGCTCGCGACGAGCGGGATGACGGTGGCGGCGGCGATCAACGCCCAGTGCTTGCGCCTCACTTGAGTGCCTTCCGGTGGGTGGGGGACGGCTGAGTTGGCATGGCGACATCATCCACGGCGGGGCGGAGATCCGGTAGGGGGTGGGAAACCGTTGATCGGAGGCGGTGCGGTGCGCGAGGATGACGGGCCCTGCTCTGCTCCGGGATCCGTCCGACGACGTGCGCGACTCTCGTGTGCCGGTTCCGTCCGCTCCGAGCGCCTCCGCCGCCCGGACGCTTCGAGAGGCCCTGCCCGTGCGCACTTCCTCCTCCCTGTCGCGTGATCTGCCGGTGCTGTTGGTGGCGGTGGTGTGGGGCTCCAGCTTCCTGGCGGTGCAGCGGGTGGCCGAACCGGAGACGGTGGTGGCGATGCTGGTGCTGCGGTTCGGCCTGGTGCTGCCCGTCCTCGGACTGTTCGCCTGGCGGTCGCTGCGCCGGCTGCGGCGAGCCGAGTGGCTGGGCGGGGCGGGGCTCGGGCTGGTGCTCGGTGCGATCTTCCTCCTGGAGACGTTCGGCGCGGTGCACACCTCGGCGACCAACGCGGGCCTGATCATCAGCCTCACGATCGTGTTCACCCCGCTCGCGGAGAGTGCGCTCACCCGGACGCGGCTCCCGCGCTCCTTCCTCGCGGCGGCCGGCCTGGCGGTGGTGGGCATCGCGCTGCTCACCGGGGACGGTGGACTGCGGGCCCCGGCCCCGGGGGACCTGCTGGTGCTGGGGGCCGCGGTGGTGCGAACGGTCAACGTGCTGGCCACCGCCCGGACCAGGTCCATCCGGGGCGCCGACACGCTCGCCCTCACCTGGGTCCAGCTGGCGTCCGCGACGGTGGTGTTCGCCGTCGTCGCACCGTTCGTCGGTCCGCTGCCCTGGACGGTCGCGGCCTCCTACGGGCCGGTCCAGTGGGGCTGGCTGCTGCACCTGGCGCTGCTCTGCACGCTGTTCGCCTTCTTCGTGCAGATGTGGGCCGTCCGCACCACCTCACCCTCCCGGGTCAGCCTGCTGCTGGGCACCGAACCGCTCTGGGCGGCGGTGTTCGGCATCACCCTGGCGGGCAACCGCCTCGGCCCGCTCGCCCTGCTCGGCGGTGCCCTCGTCCTGATCGCCACCGAATGGGGCCGGCGGACCGCCGCGGCACCCGGCCGGGAGGCGATGACGGCGGAGCGGGAGTCCGTTCCGGTGTGACGGGCGTGACGGGTGGAGTGGGTGGAGGGTCCGGTGCAGGTCGTGACCGGGTCGGGCGCGGGGGCGGTGGTCGTCGGCGGCTGCCCGGGATGGGGCCGGGGCAGGCGCGGGTGGGCGTGGCGACCGGCGGACCCCGGGCCGCCGGAGCAGGCAGCAGAGGATCCTGATCGCCCCGGCGGGTGCTGCGGGGTGTTCGCGGCGCCCGGTTCCCCGGTCCGGCCGCCGACGAACGGGATCCAGCGGCGGGCACCCGGCTCCGGTGGCGGACCGGCCCTGCGGCGGTGAGGGCCGACGGCTCGGCTGGCCGGCTCGGCGCGACCGGGTGGACGGTGCCCCGGGCCGTGGTGCCGGGCTCGACCACCGCGGCCGGCCCCGCCGAAGCCGGCCGGGACGCCGAGGCCGAGGGTGAGGCCGAGGACGAGCCGCCGGAGTCCTCCGGAGGCGATCGCGGCCCGGACGGTGGCGCGGGCGGTCGTCCAGGCCCGGCGCGGGATGCCGGACGGCGGGACGGCGCGCCTCCGCGTCGCCGCGGTGTCGGTGCCCGCGGTGTCGGTGCCCGCGGAGCCGGGCGGGGCGGTGGCGGTGGCGGCGGTGGTCGGGCTGGCGGTGGTCGCGCCGACGGTGGTGGTGGACATGGTGACGGACTCCCCTCCGGCCGGCCACGGTGGCCGGTCCGACGGGATCAAGAGTGACCCCTGGACGAGGCCCGCCGTCAGTGCCGATCGGGCTGTCTTCGCTGCTCGGAACGGGTACGGAAATGTGCCGATCGGCACAGGCGGAGCGATCCGGCGATCCGTAGGCTTCCCGGAGAAAGGAGGCGACGATGAGTCAGATGCTGGCGTTGGCAGCCCCGGTGGCGGTCCTCTGCGGGTGGTTGCTGCGGTCCCGGCTGGGGGCGGCGGTGGTGACGGGTGCGGCCGGTGCGGTGTCGGCCGGCGCCACGGTGGGCGTCTGGGCGGCCGGCCGGTGGGCCGAGGCCGAGCGCTGGACGGGCCTCGTCGGGATGCTCGAACTCGCCTCCCTGCTCGCCCTGGTGGTGGTCGCGCTGCGCGTCGAGGGAGGCCGGCGAGGGGCGGTGGCGGTGTGGACGGTCGGCGGCGCGGTCGCGCTCTGGCCGTCCCGGTTCCAGGAGGTCCTCGGCCCGGAGGACGGACTTACCCTCTTCGGGTTCGGCTCGGCCCTCGCGCTCCCGGCCGTCCTCGTCGGGCTCTACCTGCGCGGGCTGGACGAGGCCCGGCTCCGTTCGGTGGCGGCGGCCCGACGCTCCCAGCGACTCGAACTCGCCCACGACCTGCACGACTTCGTCGCCCACGACGTCAGCGGGATGGTTGCCCAGGCGCAGGCGGGAACGGTGCTGGCGGCCTCGGACCCGGTACGTGCTGCCGCCCTGTTCGAGCGGATAGAGCGGGCCGGGCTGCAGGCCCTGGCCTCGCTCGACCGGACTGTCCACCTGCTGCGCAGCGAGGACACGGACGGTCCGGAGCGCGGTCCGCAGCCCGGCCTGGCCGAGCTGGCCGACCTCACCGTGCGGTTCGCCGAAGCGGGTGGCGTGGAGGTGCGGTTGGACGCCCCGGCCGAGGAGCCGGCGGTGCCCCGGGAGGTGGCGGCCACCGTCTACCGGGTCGTGGTCGAGGCGCTCACCAACGTGCGCCGGCACGCGCCCGCCGCTCGCACGGTCGAGGTCCGGGTGCGCCGTGAGGGACGGCGGCTGACCGTGCGGGTCCGGGACGACGGCGGTGCGGTTCCGCAGCCGTCCGGGCCGCGCCGGGGCGGCAGCGGCCTCGCGGGCCTGGCCGCCCGGGTGGAGGCCCTGGGCGGGACGCTCGCCGCCGGTCGGGAGGGAGGTGGCTGGCAGGTGGCGGTCACTCTGCCGCTCACGGCCTGGTGACCGTCCGGGCGGAGGGGCGGCCTCTCCGCCGGGAACGGCCGCGGCGGGGGGCGACCGGCACGACCAACCGACCGGCACGAAAACCCCGACCGGCACGACCAGGCGGGCCGAACCGTCCGGCCCGACCGGCGCCACCGGGGCGGGCGCCGCGGCCGGAGCCCGCAGCGCCGCCCGGCGCGGTGACGACAACAGGAGGAGCAGACATGGCAGGCACGGCACGGGGGCCGTTCCGGCGACCGGAAGGAGACGCGGGCCGATGACGATCAGGGTGCTCCTCGCCGACGACGACGAGGCGATCCGCAGCGCGTACCGGATCATCCTCGACGCCCAGCCGGACATCGAGGTGGTGAACGAGGCGGCGGACGGCCTGGCGGCGATCGCCCTGGCCGAACGGCTGCGGCCGGACGTGATCCTCGCGGACATCCGGATGCCCCGGCTGGACGGGCTGGAGCTGACCCGGCGGCTGGGCGGGGAGTTCAGGGTGGTCGTGGTGACCACCTTCGACCTGGACGAGTATGTGCACGAGGCGCTCCGCGCCGGGGCGGCGGGGTTCCTGCTCAAGCGCTCGGGGCCGGCGCTGCTGGCGGAGGCGGTGCGCTCCGCCGTTGCGGGGGACGCACTGATCAGCCCGCAGATCACCGTCCGGCTGCTCCGCAGACTGTCGGCCGGTCCCCCGAAGCGGTCGGCCGGTGGCAGGGGAGCGGAGTGCCCGAAGGTCGGCCCGGTCGAGGAACTCACCGCACGGGAGCGGGAGATCGCGGGACTGGTCGCGGTGGGCGCGACCAATGCGGAGATCGCGGCAGAGCTGTTCATCAGCGCCGGGACGGTGAAGAACCACCTCGCCGCGATCCAGCGCAAGCTCGGCACCCGCAACCGGGTCGGCATCGCCGCGTGGTCCTGGGAGAGCGGCGCCTGAGCTCCGGTTGCGCGCTTGTGAACGAAGGGTCAAGCAGGCGTTCGCAGGGCTGCCACCCCTGCGGGTGAGCCCCTTTAACACGTCAACATGACGTCCAGAAATTTGCCTCCCGCGATGCATAGTTGATATAGGAGTACGGCTCTGACCAGCCGCTTCGCAGATAATTGCGACTGCTTGTGACCATTTGACTTCTTTGCGTTGACAACTCTCGTCATGTTCACCTTCGCCACCATTCACAAGGTGGCGGAGATCACAAAGATCGTCCTGAACTGCGTGTCGCAGATCACAAGCCGACGGGCATAGGATGCGCTCGTTCCAGGCTTTGTGAACTGCCTCACATGGGGTCGATCACGGGAACTGGAACGCCGGGTTCACCACAGAGTGACCCGTCGGTTCCGATCTGCAGTCAAGGACGACTGGACGGAGGGAGCGGGGGCTATGAATGCCTACGCGCCGATCCTCGTACTCGGTGCCATCGCGGCGGCGTTCGCGGTCGGCTCCGTCGTGATGGCCTCACTGACCGGCCCCAAGCGCTACAACAGGGCCAAGTTGGAGGCGTACGAGTGCGGCATCGAGCCGACCCCGCAGCCCGTGGGCGGCGGTCGGTTCCCGATCAAGTACTACCTGACGGCGATGCTCTTCATCGTCTTCGACATCGAGATCGTCTTCCTCTATCCGTGGGCCGTGAGCTTCGACGCCCTGGGGATCTTCGGACTGGTCGAGATGCTCCTGTTCATCGCCACCGTCTTCGTCGCCTATGCCTACGTCTGGCGCCGCGGCGGTCTGGAGTGGGACTGACCGCTGACTTTGTGAACGTGCGGACAAGCCAACGGACTTGAGGGCATTGAGAGGGATCTGATGGGAATCGAGGAGAAGCTGCCGAGCGGCTTTCTGCTCACGACCGTGGAGACGGCCGCGGGCTGGGTGCGCAAGGCGTCGCTCTTCCCGGCCACCTTCGGGCTGGCCTGCTGCGCGATCGAGATGATGACCACCGGCGCGGGCCGCTACGACCTGGCCCGGTTCGGCATGGAGGTGTTCCGGGGATCTCCCCGGCAGGCCGATCTGATGATCGTGGCGGGCCGGGTGAGCCAGAAGATGGCCCCGGTGCTGCGCCAGGTCTACGACCAGATGGCCAACCCCAAGTGGGTCATCTCGATGGGCGTCTGCGCCTCCTCGGGCGGCATGTTCAACAACTACGCGATCGTGCAGGGCGTCGACCACATCGTCCCGGTGGACATCTACCTGCCCGGCTGCCCGCCCCGCCCGGAGATGCTGATGGACGCGATCCTGAAGCTGCACGACAAGATCCAGCACGAGCCGCTCGGCGCGAACAGGCGCCGCGCCGAGGAGCTGGGCGAGGCGCTCGCACTGCAGGCCACCCCGGTCAGCGAGATGCGGGGGCTGCTGCGATGAACGACCAGGTACCCGAGACCCGCCGCGAGCAGCCGCGCCGCGAGATCCCCGTCGAGGTGGTCGGCCGCCGGCAGGGCATGTTCGGCGCCAAGGGCAGCGGCGACACCTCCGGCTTCGGCGGGCTGGTCGCCCCGATCGCCCTGCCGACGGCGAGCGAACGCCCCTACGGCGGCTGGTTCGACGAGGTCGCCGACGAGCTGGAGGGCGCCCTGGAGGAACAGGGCCTCGACCCGGCCGAGGTGATCGAGAAGACCGTCGTCGACCGCGCCGAACTCACCTTCCACGTCGCCCGCGAGCACCTGCTGCGCACCGCCCGCACCCTGCGCGACGACCCGGCGCTCCGCTTCGAGCTCTGCCTCGGCGTGAGCGGCGTGCACTACCCGGGCGACCAGGGGCGCGAGCTGCACGCGGTCTACCACCTGCGCTCGATCACCCACGGCCGGCTGATCCGGCTGGAGGTCACCGCGCCGGACGCCGACCCGCGGATCCCCTCCGTGGTCAGTGTCTACCCGACCAACGACTGGCACGAGCGCGAGGCCTACGACTTCTTCGGCCTGGTCTTCGAGGGGCACCCGGCCCTCACCCGGATCATGATGCCGGACGACTGGCTGGGCCACCCGCAGCGCAAGGACTACCCGCTCGGCGGCATCCCCGTCGAGTACAAGGGCGCCCAGATCCCGGCGCCCGACCAGCGGAGGTCGTACAGCTGATGAGCACCCAGCACTACGAGGAGACGCACCAGGACGGCACCGCCGAGGCGGGCGCCCGGGAGACCACCGAGGGCCGGGTCTTCACGGTCACCGGCGGCGACTGGGGCGAGGTGGTCGAGGCGGTCGGCCGGGCCGACGACGAGCGCATCATCGTCAACATGGGCCCCCAGCACCCGTCCACCCACGGTGTGTTGCGGCTGATCCTGGAGATCGACGGCGAGACGGTGACGGAGGCCCGCTGCGGCATCGGCTACCTCCACACCGGCATCGAGAAGAACATGGAGTTCCGCAGCTGGGTCCAGGGCACCACCTTCGTGACCCGCATGGACTACCTGACCCCGCTGTTCAACGAGACCGCCTACTGCCTGGCGGTCGAGAAGCTGCTCGGCATCACCGACGACGTCCCCGAGCGGGCGAGCGTGATCCGGGTGCTGATGATGGAGCTCAACCGGATCACCTCCCACCTGGTCTGCCTGGCCACCGGTGGCATGGAGATCGGCTCCACCACGCTGATGATCTACGGATTCCGCGACCGCGAGCTGATCCTGGACGTCTTCGAGCTGGTCACCGGCCTGCGGATGAACCACGCGTACGTCCGGCCCGGCGGCCTCGCCCAGGACCTCCCGCCCGGTGCGGTCGACCAGATCCGCGAGGCCGTGAAGACCATCCGGTCCCGGATGCACGAGTACGACAAACTCGCCACCGGCAACCCGGTGTTCAAGGCCCGCCTGGTCGACGTCGGCTTCCTCGACCTGCCCGGCTGCCTGGCCCTCGGCGCCACCGGCCCGATCCTGCGCGCCACCGGTCTGCCGCACGACCTGCGCAAGACGGACCCGTACTGCGGCTACGAGAACTACGACTTCGAGGTCGCGATCGCCGACAGCGCCGACTCCTACGGCCGGTTCCTGATCCGGCTGGAGGAGATGAAGCAGTCGCTGCGGATCGTCGAGCAGTGCCTGGACCGGCTGCGCCCCGGCCCGGTCATGGTGGCCGACAAGAAGATCGCCTGGCCGGCCCAGCTCGCGGTCGGGCCGGACGGCATGGGCAACTCGCTCGACCACATCCGGAAGATCATGGGCACCTCGATGGAGGCCCTGATCCACCACTTCAAGCTGGTCACCGAGGGCTTCCGGGTCCCGGTCGGCCAGGCCTACGCGGCGGTCGAGTCGCCCAAGGGCGAGCTGGGCGTGCACGTGGTCAGCGACGGCGGCACCCGCCCGTACCGGGTCCACTTCCGGGACCCGTCGTTCACCAATCTGCAGACGATGGCGGCGATGTGCGAGGGCGGCCAGGTGGCCGACGTCATCGTCGCGGTGGCCGGGATCGACCCGGTGATGGGAGGCGTGGACCGGTGACAGACGTCCAACTGGGGATGCCGGCGCTGCCGGCCGGGCCGTACCCCGAGGAGGTGCACACCAGGCTGGCCGCCGACGCAGCGGAGCTGATCGGCCGCTACCCGGTGGCCCGTTCGGCGCTGCTGCCGCTGCTGCACCTGGTGCAGGCCGAGGAGGGCTTCGTGAGCCCGACCGGCATCCGGTTCTGCGCCGAGCAGCTGGACCTGACCACGGCCGAGGTCACCGCGGTGGCGACCTTCTACACCATGTACCGGCGCCGGCCCGCCGGCGACTACCACGTCGGGGTCTGCACCAACACCCTGTGCGCGGTGCTCGGCGGCGACCAGATCTTCGCCGAGCTCCAGGAGCACCTCGGGATCGTCAACAACGAGACCACCGAGGACGGCCGGATCTCGATCGAGCACATCGAGTGCAACGCGGCCTGCGACTACGCCCCCGTGGTGATGGTCAACTGGGAGTTCTTCGACAACCAGACGCCGCAGAGTGCCAAGGCGCTGGTCGACGACCTGCGCGCGGGCCGCGAGGCCGTTCCCACCCGCGGCGCCCGGCTCTGCTCGTTCAAGGAGACCGCCCGGATCCTGGCCGGCTTCCCCGACGAGCGCCCCGGCGCCGTCGACGAGTCCGGTGCGGGCGGCGCGCCCTCGTTGGCCGGTCTGCGGCTGGCCCGCGGCGAGGCCCTGCCCGGCACCGGCGGCACCCGCGTCGTCTCGCCCCGCCGCGACGCCACCGCCCGCGAAGCGACCACCCGCGAGGGCACCCGCTCCGACGGCACCGGCCGGGAAGGGACCGAAGCGTGATGACCTCCGCCGAGCCGGCCGAGAAGCTGCTCACCCCAGTCCTGTCCGCCTCCTGGGACGACAGCCGCCCCTGGAGCCTTGCCACCTACCGCCGCCACGCCGGGTACGAGGGCCTCAAGGCCGCCCTCGCCATGCCCCCGGACGACGTGATCGCGCTCGTCAAGGAGGCCGGCCTGCGCGGCCGCGGCGGCGCGGGCTTCCCCACCGGGATGAAGTGGCAGTTCATCCCGCAGAACGACGGCAAGCCGCACTACCTGGTGGTGAACGCGGACGAGTCCGAGCCGGGCACCTGCAAGGACATCCCGCTGCTGTTCGCCAACCCGCACTCGCTGATCGAGGGCATGATCATCGCGTCCTACGCGATCCGCTGCGACCACGCCTTCGTCTACCTGCGCGGCGAGGTCGTCCCGGTGCTGCGCCGGCTTCAGGCCGCCGTCGCCGAGGCCTACGACGCCGGACTGCTGGGCCCCGACGCCCTCGGCCCCGGCCTCGGTCTGGACATCACCGTCCACGCCGGCGCCGGCGCGTACATCTGCGGCGAGGAGACGGCCCTGCTCGACTCGCTGGAGGGCCGCCGCGGCCAGCCGAGGCTGCGTCCGCCGTTCCCGGCCATCGCCGGTCTCTACGCCTGCCCGACCGTGGTCAACAACGTCGAGTCGATCGCCTCGGTGCCGCCGATCCTGGCCAGGGGCAAGGAGTGGTTCAAGGGCCTGGGCACCGAGAAGTCCCCCGGCTTCACGCTCTACTCGCTCTCCGGCCACGTCACCAACCCCGGCCAGTACGAGGCCCCGCTCGGCATCACGCTGCGCCAGCTGCTCGACATCAGCGGCGGTGTCCGGACCGGCCACCGGATCAAGTTCTGGACCCCGGGCGGCTCCTCCACGCCGATGTTCACCGACGCGCACCTCGACGTCCCGCTCGACTACGAGGGCGTCGGCGCGGCCGGCTCGATGCTCGGCACCAAGGCGCTGCAGATCTTCGACGAGACGACCTGCGTGGTCCGCGCGGTCACCCGGTGGACGGAGTTCTACGCCCACGAGTCCTGCGGCAAGTGCACCCCCTGCCGCGAGGGCACCTACTGGCTGGTCCAGCTGCTCAAGCGGATCGAGGCCGGCGAGGGCGTCGAGGGCGACCTCGAAAAGCTCCTCGACATCGCCGACAACATCAACGGCAAGTCCTTCTGCGCCCTGGGCGACGGCGCCGCCAGCCCGATCGTCTCCTCGCTCCAGCACTTCCGGGCCGAGTACGAGCAGCACCTCGTCGAGCGTCGCTGCCCGTTCGACCCGGCCGCCTCCACCGTCTGGGCCGACGGCCCCCGCCCCGGCCACCAGTCCGCCACCGAAAGGGAGGTGCACGCGTGACGATCACTGAGCCATCCACCTCCAAGGGCGGCGAGACCGCGGTCGAGCTGGTCACGCTCACCATCGACGGGGTCGAAGTCCAGGTCCCCAAGGGGACGCTGGTGATCCGGGCCGCCGAGCAGATCGGCACCCAGGTCCCGCGCTTCTGCGACCACCCGCTGCTCGATCCGGCCGGTGCCTGCCGGCAGTGCATCGTCGAGATCGAGGGCCAGCGCAAGCCGGTCGCCTCCTGCACCATCCCGGTCGCCGAGGGCATGGTGGTCCGCACCCAGGTCAGCTCGCCGGTCGCCGAGAAGGCCCAGCGCGGCGTGATGGAACTGCTGCTGATCAACCACCCGCTGGACTGCCCGGTCTGCGACAAGGGCGGCGAGTGCCCGCTGCAGAACCAGGCGATGTCCACCGGGGACACCGACTCCCGCTTCGAGGGGATGAAGCGCACCTACGAGAAGCCGGTCCCGATCAGCACCCAGGTGCTGCTGGACCGCGAGCGCTGCGTACTCTGCGCCCGCTGCACCCGGTTCTCCCAGCAGATCGCCGGTGACCCGTTCATCGACCTCGTCGAGCGCGGCGCCCTCCAGCAGGTCGGCACCGGGGAGGGCGACGACTTCGAGTCGTACTTCTCCGGCAACACCATCCAGATCTGCCCGGTCGGCGCGCTCACCTCGGCGGCCTACCGCTTCCGATCCCGCCCGTTCGACCTGGTCTCCTCGCCGAGCGTCTGCGAGCACTGCTCCTCCGGCTGCGCCCAGCGCACCGACCACCGGCGCGGCAAGGTGCTGCGCCGGCTGGCCGGCGAGGACCCGGCGGTCAACGAGGAGTGGAACTGCGACAAGGGCAGGTTCGCCTTCCGCTACGCCCAGCAGCGCGACCGGATCACCACCCCGCTGGTCCGGCGGGACGGCGAACTCGTCGCCGCCTCCTGGCCGGAGGCGCTGGCCCGGGCCGCCGAGGGGCTGCGCGAGGCCCGCACCGGGGTGCTCACCGGCGGCCGGGTCACCGTCGAGGACGCCTACGCCTACGCCAAGTTCGCCCGGGTGGTGCTCGGCACCAACGACGTGGACTTCCGGGCCCGCCCGCACAGCGCGGAGGAGGCGGAGTTCCTGGCCGCCACGGTCGCCGGACAGGGCGTCGACATCACCGGCGAGGGCGTGACCTACCAGGACCTGGAGGCCGCGCCGGTGGCGCTGCTCGTGGGCCTGGAGCCGGAGGAGGAGTCGCCGATCGTCTTCCTGCGGCTGCGCAAGGCCAACCGCAACCTCGGCCTGACGGTCTTCTCGATCGCCGCGCACGCCTCCCGGGGCCTGGCCAAGCTGCGCGGCGCGCTGCTGCCGGCGGCCCCCGGCACCGAGGCCGAGTGGCTGGCCGCGCTCGCCGCGGACGAGCCGCTCAGCGACGACGCCGGCCGCGCCGCCGGACTGCTCCGCACCCCCGGGGCGGTGATCCTGGTCGGCGAACGGGCCGCCGCCGCGCCGGGCGCGCTCACCGCCGTGCTGCGGCTGGCGCACGCCACCGGCGCCCGGCTCGCCTGGATCCCCCGGCGGGCCGGCGAGCGCGGCGCGGTCGAGGCCGGCGCGCTGCCCGGCCTGCTGCCGGGCGGCCGCCCGGTCGGCTCGCCGGCCGCCCGGGCCGAGACCGCCGCCCTCTGGGACCTGCCCGGTGTCCCGGCCGGGCCCGGCCGGGACACCGAGGAGATCCTCGAAGCGGCCTTCGGCGGTGAACTCGGGGCGCTGCTGGTCGGCGGCCTCGACCCGGACGACCTGGCCGACCCGCGGCGGGCCGAGGAGGCGCTGGCCGCCGTCCCGTTCGTGGTCTCGCTGGAGCTGCGCCCGTCCGCCGTCACCGCGCACGCCGACGTGGTGCTGCCGGTCGCCGCGGCCGCCGAGAAGGCCGGCACCTTCCTGGACTGGGAGGGCCGGGTGCGGATGTTCGAGGCCGCGCTCAAGCCGGACCAGCAGATGGGCCGCCACCTGCACCCGGACCTGCGGGTGCTCAACATGCTCGCCGACGCGCTGGGCCACCGGCTCGGGCTGCCCGACGTGCAGGCCGCCCGGCTGGAGCTGGACCGCTTCGCGCCCTGGGACGGCGAGCGTCCGGCGGCCCCGGCCGCGCACCCCGGTCCGCTGCCCCGCCCGGCCACCGGGCAGGCGGTGCTGGCCGGCTGGCGCCTGCTGCTCGACCACGGCTCGCTCCAGCAGGGCGACCAGCACCTGGCCGGCACCCGGCACCCGGCCGTCGCCCGGGTCTCGCCGACCACCGCCGAGGAGATCGGCGCCGCGGGCGCCCCCGCGCTGCGGCTGTCCGGCCCGGCCGGGTCGCTCACCCTGCCGCTGGAGATCAGCGGGGAGATGCCGGACCGCACGGTCTGGATCCCGCTCAACTCCACCCCGGGCGGCGCCCACCGCGCCCTCGGCACCACCACCGGCCACCTGGTCACCATCGCCCCGGCGCAGAACACCGAGGCGCAGAACACCGAGGCGCAGCACACCGAGGCGCAGGGCGCCGAGCCCGACGAGGAGGAGAAGTGAGCCCCACCTCGAACCCGCTCGCCGGGTACGACCTCGCCGCCTACGAGACGCTGGGCCTCTTCGGCCGCGACCCCTGGTGGCTGGTCCTGCTCAAGGCGGTCTTCTGCTTCGCCTTCCTGGTCGGCACGGTGCTCGTGGCGATCGTCTGGGAGCGCAAGGTGGTCGCCTGGATGCAGCTGCGCATCGGGCCCAACCGGCACGGCCCGTGGGGCATGCTGCAGTCGCTCGCCGACGGCGTGAAGCTGGCGCTCAAGGAAGACCTGGTGGTCAAGGGCGCCGACAAGGTCGTCTACATCCTGGCCCCGATCGTCTGCGCCGTCCCGGCGTTCATGGCCTTCGCGGTGATCCCGTTCGGCCCGGCCGGCGGCGAGATCTCGATCTTCGGCACCCGGACGCCGATGCAGCTGACCGACTTCCCGGTGGCGCTGCTGTACATCCTGGCCACCGCCTCGGTCGGCATCTACGGCATCGTGCTGGCCGGCTGGTCCTCCGGCTCGACGTACCCGCTGCTCGGCGGTCTGCGCTCCTCGGCCCAGATGATCAGCTACGAGATCGCGATGGGCCTGTCCTTCGCGGCGGTGTTCATCTACTCCGGCTCGATGTCCACCTCGGAGATCGTCTCCTCGCAGCAGCCGACCTGGTTCGCGGTGCTGCTGCCGGTGTCGTTCATCGTCTACATCGTGGCGATGGTCGGCGAGACCAACCGTGCGCCGTTCGACCTCCCGGAGGCCGAGGGCGAGCTGGTCGGCGGCTTCAACACCGAGTACTCCTCGCTGAAGTTCGCGATGTTCATGCTGGCCGAGTACGTCAACATGGTCACCGTCTCGGCCGTCGCCTCCACCCTGTTCCTGGGCGGCTGGCGGGCCCCCTGGCCGGTCTCCACCTTCTGGGAGGGCGCCAACCACGGCTGGTGGCCGCTGCTCTGGATCACCCTGAAGATCCAGCTGCTGCTGTTCTTCTTCATCTGGCTGCGCGGCACCCTGCCCCGGTTCCGCTACGACCAGTTCATGAAGATCGGCTGGAAGGTGCTCATCCCGGTCTCGCTGGTCTGGCTGGTGATGGTCGCCGGCGTCCGGGCACTGCGCAACGAGGGCTACGGCTTCGGCGAGGTGGTGCTGTACGTCGGTGCCCCGGTCGGTGCCCTGCTGCTGATCGGTCTGCTGCGGGACGCCCTGAGGCGCCGTCCGGAGACCGAGGAGGCGGGGCCCCGGGACGAGTTCGACCCGATGGCCGGCGGGTACCCGGTGCCGCCGTTGCCCGGCCAGCAGCTCCCGCCGGTCCCGCGCCGGCCCAGCCGCGCCCCGAAGCAACTCCAGGAAGCCCTCAACGGGGCCGACCATTCCGAAGGGAGCTGAACCGAGATGTCGTCCGACCAGAACCCCCGGACCGACCGGCCCGAGCGGGCCGAGAAGCCGTCCATCCTCGGACCGGCCGCCGGCTTCGGCGTGACCTTCAAGGCCATGTTCAAGAAGCGGCTCACCGAGCAGTACCCGGAGCAGAAGAAGCCCACCGCACCGCGCTTCCACGGCCGCCACCAGCTGAACCGGCACCCGGACGGCCTGGAGAAGTGCGTCGGCTGCGAGCTGTGCGCCTGGGCCTGCCCGGCCGACGCCATCTATGTCGAGGGCGCGGACAACCGGGAGGAGGAGCGCTACTCGCCCGGTGAGCGGTACGGCGCGGTGTACCAGATCAACTACGCCCGCTGCATCCTGTGCGGCCTGTGCATCGAGGCCTGCCCGACCCGGGCGCTCACCATGACCAACGAGTACGAGCTCGCGGACTCCTCCCGGCAGGACCTCATCTTCACCAAGGAGCAACTGCTGGTCGGCCTCACCGAGGGCATGGTCGACACCCCGCACTCGATCTTCCCGGGCGCCGACGAGGGCGCGTACTACCGGGGCGAGATCACCGCGGCGGCGCCGGACACGGTCCGTCAGGAGCGCACCGACCGGGAGAAGGAGGCGCACTCGTGACCGCCGCCCCCGCCACCCTCGCCGCCGTCACGGGTGCCACCTCCACCGGCGAGGCCGTCCAGTTCTGGGTGCTCGCGGTGATCGCCGTCGGCGGCGCGCTCGGCATGCTGCTGATGAGGAAGGCGGTGCACAGCGCGCTCTGCCTGGCCGCCACCATGCTCGCCCTGGCGGTCTGTTACATGGCCCAGGGCGCGGTGTTCCTGGGCGTGGTGCAGATCGTCGTCTACACCGGCGCGATCATGATGCTCTTCCTGTTCGTGGTGATGCTGGTCGGCGTGACCAGCGAGGACTCGCTGAAGGAACAGCTGAAGGGCCAGCGGGTGGCCGCGGTGCTCTGCGGCCTCGGCTTCGGCGTGCTGCTGGTCGCCGGGATCGCCAACGCCCGGCTGGACACCTTCGGCGGTCTGGCCGAGGCGAACGCCGAGGGCAACGTCCAGGGCCTGGCCCGGCTGATCTTCACCAAGTACGTGTGGGCCTTCGAGGTCACCGGCGCGCTGCTGATCACGGCCGCGATCGGGGCCATGGTGCTGACCCACCGCGAGCACGTGAGGCCCCCGAAGACCCAGCGCGAGCTGGCCGCCCAGCGGGTCGCCGACAACCTGCAGGTCCCGCCGCTGCCCGCGCCCGGCGTCTACGCCCGGCACAACGCGGTGGACATCCCGGGCCTGCTGCCGGACGGCTCGATCGCCGAGGACTCGGTGATGCAGACCCTGCGCGAGCGCGGCCAGATCCGCGACGTCAGCCAGGAGATGCTGGCCCGGATGGCCGAGCTGGAGGCCACCACCGCCGACTGGCTGGGCCGCCCGCGGTCCGAGCGCCCGCCGGTGACCGGTCCGCGCCAGGCGCTGGAGCCGGTGGCCGCCAACCGCACGCCGCCGGCGGCCCGCCCGGCACCCGACCACGACGAGGAGGGGGCGGAGTGAATCCGGTCAACTACCTCTATCTCTCCGCCCTGCTGTTCACCATCGGTGCCTCCGGCGTACTGATCCGGCGGAACGCGATCGTCCTGTTCATGTGCGTCGAGCTGATGCTCAACGCCTCCAACCTGGCACTGGTCACCTTCTCCCGGATGCACGGCAACCTGGACGGCCAGATCATCGCGTTCTTCACCATGGTGGTCGCCGCGGCCGAGGTCGTGGTCGGCCTCGCGATCATCGTTTCGATCTTCCGGACCAGGCACTCCGCTTCGGTCGACGACAGCAACCTGATGAAGCTGTAGGCGGAGGGCCTCGGTGAACTCTCTCATTCCGCTGCTGGTCGCGGCTCCGCTGGCCGGCGCCGCCCTGCTGCTGCTCGGCGGCCGGGCGTTCGACCGGTACGGCCACTGGCTGGCCACCGCGCTCGCCGCCCTGTCCTTCGGCTTCGGCCTCGCGCTGTTCTCGGACCTGCTCGGGCGGGACGCCGAGGAACGCACCCTGACCGAGCACCTGTTCAGCTGGATCCCGGTGAACGGCTTCCAGGCCGACATCGCGTTCCGGCTCGACCAGCTCTCGATGACCTTCGTCCTGCTGATCACCGGCGTCGGCACGCTGATCCACCTCTACTCGGTGGGCTACATGGCGCACGACGAGCGCCGGCGCCGCTTCTTCGCCTACCTGAACCTCTTCCTGGCGGCCATGCTGCTGCTGGTGGTGGCCGACAACTACCTGCTGCTGTACTTCGGCTGGGAGGGCGTGGGCCTCGCCTCGTACCTGCTGATCGGCTTCTGGCAGCACAAGCCGAGCGCCGCGACGGCCGCCAAGAAGGCGTTCATCGTCAACCGCGTCGGCGACATGGGCCTGTCGATCGCGATCATGCTGATGTTCGTCGAGTTCGGCTCCTTCGCCTTCGAGCCGGTCTTCGCCACCGCCGGCAGCGCGAGCGAGGGCAAGCTGACCGCGATCGGCCTGATGCTGCTGCTCGCGGCGTGCGGCAAGTCCGCGCAGGTGCCGCTGCAGTCCTGGCTCGGCGACGCCATGGAGGGCCCGACCCCGGTCTCCGCGCTGATCCACGCGGCCACCATGGTGACCGCCGGCGTCTACCTGATCACCCGCTCCGGGGCGATCTTCAACCTGGCGCCGGACGCGCAGACCGCCGTCGTGGTGGTGGGCGCGGTCACCCTGCTGTTCGGGGCGATCGTCGGTTGCGCCAAGGACGACATCAAGAAGGCGCTGGCCGGGTCGACCATGTCGCAGATCGGCTACATGATCCTCGCGGCCGGCCTCGGCCCGATCGGCTACGCCTTCGCGATCATGCACCTGGTGACCCACGGCTTCTTCAAGGCCGGGCTGTTCCTCGGCGCCGGGTCGGTCATGCACGGCATGAACGACGAGGTGAACATGCGTCACTACGGCGGCCTGCGCAAGTACATGCCGGTCACCTTCGTCACCTTCGGCCTCGGCTACCTGGCCATCATCGGCTTCCCGGGTCTGTCGGGCTTCTTCTCCAAGGACAAGATCATCGAGGCGGCGTTCGCCAAGGGCGGCACGGAGGGCTGGATCCTCGGCCTGTGCGCCCTGACCGGCGCCGCCGTCACCGCGTTCTACATGACCCGGGTGATGATCCTGACCTTCTTCGGCGAGAAGCGCTGGCAGCCGGACGCCGAGGGCAACGAGCCGCACCCGCACGAGTCGCCGCGCACCATGACCGTTCCGATGATCGTGCTGGCCTTCGGCTCGGTCTTCGCCGGCGGGCTGTTCGCGTTCAACGAGTCCTTCCTCACCTGGCTGGAGCCGGTCACCGGGTACGAGCACGGTCACTCGCCGCTCGGCGAACTCACCGTCACCCTGCTGACCAGCGCCTGCATGCTGGCCGGCGTGGCGCTCTCGTACCTCGTGTACGGCCGCTCGGCCGTCCCGGTGGTGCCGCCGTACGGCTCCCCGCTCACCCGGGCCGCCCGCCGGGACCTCCTCCAGGACGACTTCAACCACGCCGTCCTGGTCCGCCCGGGCTCGGCGCTCACCGCGGCCCTGGTCTACTTCGACAGCCGCGGCCTGGACGGCTTCGTCAACGGCCTGGCCGCCACCATCGGCGGCGTCTCCGGCCGGCTGCGGCGGATCCAGAACGGCTACGTCCGCACGTACGCGCTCTCCATGTTCGGCGGCACGCTGGTGCTGGTCGCCACGACTCTCCTGATGAGGTCCGTCTGATGAACCGTCCTCACCCACACCGTCGGGAGGCCGAGGCATGAGCGCCCTCCTCACCGCCACCTGCGTCGTCCCGGCGGCCGGCGCGGTGGTCACCGCGGCGCTGCCCGCCGGGACCACCGAGGCGCGGCGGCGGACCACCAAGACCGTGGCACTGGCCTTCTCCGCCGTCACCCTGGCCCTGACGGCCGTGGTGACCGCCCGGTTCGACCCGGACGGCGCGCGCTACCAGCTGACCGAGTCCTACAGCTGGATCCGCTCCTTCGGCATCACGTTCTCGCTCGGCGTGGACGGCATCGGCGCCGTCCTCGCCCTGCTCACCGCCGTCCTGGTGCCGGTGGTGCTGCTCGCCTCCTGGCACGACGCCGACCCGGCCGCGGCGGCCGGGGGGTCCGCGGACCCCGACACCTTCGAGACGCGCCGCCGCACCCAGGCCTTCTTCGCGCTGGTCCTGGCGGTGGAGGCGATGGTGGTCGTCTCCTTCTACGCCACCGACGTCTTCCTCTTCTACGTCTTCTTCGAAGCCATGCTGATCCCGATGTACTTCCTCATCGGCGGCTTCGGCGACCGGGCGGGCGGCCCCGACTCGGCCCGCCAGCGCTCCTACGCGGCGGTCAAGTTCCTGCTCTACAACCTGCTCGGCGGCCTGGTCATGCTGGCGGCCGTGATCGGTCTGTACGTGATCGCGCAGGGCCAGGGCCTCGGCACCTTCGACCTGCAGACCCTCACCGGCGCGATCGCCGACGGCCGGCTGGAGATCGGCGGCACCGCGGAGAAGGCGCTGTTCCTCGGCTTCTTCTTCGCCTTCGCCGTCAAGGCCCCGCTCTGGCCGCTGCACACCTGGCTGCCGAACGCGATGGGCGAGGCCACCGCCGGCACCGCCGTGCTGATCACCGCCGTGGTGGACAAGGTCGGCACCTTCGCGATGCTCCGCTTCTGCCTCGGGCTCTTCCCGGACGCCTCGAAGACCTTCGCCCCCGCGATCCTGGTCCTCTCGGTGATCGGGATCATCTACGGCGCGCTGCTGGCGATCGGCCAGAAGGACATCAAGCGGCTGGTCGCCTACGCCTCGATCTCGCACTTCGGCTTCATCATCATGGGCATCTTCGCGCTGACCAGCCAGGGCCAGAGCGGAGCCACCCTCTACATGGTCAACCACGGCATCTCCACCGCCGCGTGGATGCTGGTGGCCGGTTTCCTGATCTCCCGCCGCGGCTCCCGGCTGATCGCCGACTACGGCGGCGTGCAGAAGGTCGCCCCGGTGCTCGCCGGGACCTTCCTGATCGGCGGCCTCGCCACCCTCTCGCTGCCCGGGCTGGCGCCCTTCGTCAGCGAGTTCCTCGTCCTGGTCGGCACCTTCTCCCGCTACCCGGCGGTCGGCATCGTCGCCACCTTCGGCATCGTGCTGGCCGCGCTGTACGCCCTGCTGCTCTACCAGCGCACCATGACCGGCCCGGTCAAGGAGGGCGTGCGCGGCATGCCGGACCTCAGGGCCCGCGAACTCGCCGTGGTGGCACCGCTGGTGGCACTGACCCTGCTGCTCGGCGTCTACCCGAAGCCGCTCACCGACCTGGTGAACCCCTCGGTGGACGCGACGCTCTCGCAGGTGCACCAGACCGACCCGGCGCCGGCCCATCCGGTCGCCGCCGACCACGGGACCGGCCAGGACGGGACCGCCCGCTCAGGAGGTGAGCACAAGTGAGCAGCACCGGATGGCTCGCCGCCGCCGGCGGCGGAACCCAGAGCATCCCCGCACCGCACATCGAGTACGGACAGCTGTCGCCGATGCTGGTGGTGTTCGGCGCCGCCGTCGCCGGCATCCTGCTGGAGGCCTTCCTGCCGAGGCGGACGCGGCACTGGGCCCAGGTGGTGACGGCCCTGGTGGGCCTGGCCGGCGCGTTCGTCGCCGTCCTGGTGCTGGCCGCGCAGGGCTACGGCACCACCAAGGTCGACGCGGTCGCGATGGGCTCGGTCGCCCTGGACGGCCCGACGCTGTTCCTCCAGGGCGTGATCCTGCTGGTCGCCGTGGTCGCGGTGCTGACCTACGCCGAGCGCCGGCTGGAGCCCAGGGCCGGCGGCGAGCCCGCCGACGCCTTCACCGCCCAGGCGTCCGCCACCCCCGGCGGCGAGCAGGAGCGCGGGGCGATCCGGGCCGGGTTCACCACCAGCGAGGTCTTCCCGCTCACCATGTTCGCGGTCGGCGGCATGCTGCTGTTCCCGGCCGCCAACGACCTGCTGACCATGTTCGTCGCGCTGGAGGTCTTCTCCCTCCCGCTCTACCTGCTCTGCGCGCTGGCCCGGCGCCGCCGGCTGCTCTCCCAGGAGGCGGCGGTCAAGTACTTCCTGCTCGGTGCCTTCGCCTCGGCGTTCTTCCTGTTCGGCACCGCGCTGCTGTACGGCTACGCGGGCAGCGTGCGGCTCGGCGAGATCGCCGACGTCATCGCCGGCAACGCGCTGCTCACCCCGGCACTGGTGTCCTCGACCCAGAACGACGCGCTGCTGCTGATCGGCCTGGCGATGCTCACCGTCGGCCTGCTCTTCAAGGTCGGCGCGGTGCCGTTCCACGCCTGGACCCCGGACGTCTACCAGGGCGCGCCGACCCCGGTCACCGGCTTCATGGCGGCGGCCACCAAGGTGGCCGCGTTCGGCGCCGTGCTGCGGCTGTTCTACGTGGCCTTCCCGGCGCTCCGGCTGGACTGGCGGCCGGTGCTGTGGGGTGTGGCGATCCTCACCATGGTGGTCGGCGCGGTCCTCGCGGTCACCCAGCAGGACGTGAAGCGGCTGCTCGCCTACTCCTCGATCGCGCACGCCGGCTTCATCCTCACCGGGGTGATCGCCAGCAACCGGCAGGGCGTCGGCTCGGTGCTGTTCTACCTGCTGGCGTACTCCTTCGTGACGCTCGGCGCGTTCGCCGTGGTCACCCTGGTGCGCGACTCCAAGGGCGAGGCCACCCACCTGTCCAGCTGGGCCGGGCTGGGCCGGCGCTCGCCGCTGGTCGCAGCGGTGTTCGCGCTCTTCCTGCTGGCCTTCGCGGGCATCCCGCTGACCTCGGGCTTCACCGGCAAGTTCGCGGTGTTCCAGGCCGCGGCGGCCGGCGGGGCGACCCCGCTGGTGATCGTGGGCGTGCTCAGCTCGGCGGTGGCGGCGTTCTTCTACATCCGGGTCATCGTGCTGATGTTCTTCTCCGAGCCGCGGCCGGGCGGCCCGACCGTCGCCATCCCGAGCGCCTTCACGGCGACCGCGATCGGCGTCGGCGTGCTGGTCACGGTCGGCCTCGGACTGCTCCCGCAGTACTTCCTGGACCTCGCCTCGAAGGCCGTGTTCTTCGTCGGCTGACCGTCCGCCACGGCGGGGCCGACCTGCCCGCCGAACGCACCGACGACCGTCCGGGTCGCGCCCCGAGCGCGGCCCGGACGCGCCGTTGCGGCATCCGTGCTGGCCAGCGGGGACGCTCCGGGCATGACAGAGCCGCACGCCCGTGCAGTGATCCACTCACGACCGGATACCCTGCCTGTATGGCCAGCGGCGGCACTCAGGGACCGGGCCGCTAGATCGACCAGGGACAGAGGAGTGGTCTTCGTGACCGTCGTGGGACCCTTTGGGCTCAGCGTGCAGGACCGCGATCTGACCCGCGACGTCCAGGCCGGGATGGACGCGGTGGAGATCGCGCTCACCGACGCCGTGAAGAGCGACGTCCCGTTCATCACCGTCACCGCCAGCCACCTGATGGAGGCCGGCGGCAAGCGCTTCCGGCCGCTGCTGGTGCTGCTCGCCGCCCAGTTCGGCGACGCCAACGCGCCCGGCGTGGTGCCGGCCGCCGTCGTCGTCGAGCTCACCCACCTCGCCACCCTGTACCACGACGACGTCATGGACGAGGCCCCGGTGAGACGCGGCGCCCCCAGCGCCAACTCCCGGTGGGACAACTCGGTCGCCATCCTGACCGGCGACTTCCTCTTCTCCCGGGCCTCCCAGGTGCTCGCCGACCTCGGCCCGGAGGCCGTCCGGCTGCAGGCCGACGCGTTCGAGCGGCTGGTCACCGGCCAGATCCTGGAGACCGCGGGCCCCGGGCCGGAGGACGACCCGCTCGACCACTACCTGAACGTGCTGGCCGGCAAGACCGGTTCACTGATCGCCGTCTCCTGCCGGATAGGAGCACTGGCGGCCGGCGCCGACCCCCTGGTGATCGACATCCTCAGCGCCTTCGGCGAGCGGATCGGCATCGCCTTCCAGCTGGCCGACGACGTGCTGGACATCGCCAGCGACGGCCACGAGTCCGGCAAGACCCCCGGCACGGACCTGCGCGAGGGCGTGGAGACCCTGCCGACCCTGCTGCTGCGGCAGATGCCCGCCGACCCGGCCGACCCGGAGGACACCCGGCTGCGCGAGCTGCTCCACCAGGACCTCGCCGACGACGAGCTGCACGCCGAGGCGCTGCGGCTGCTGCGCCGCCACCCGGCGCTGGAGCACGCCCGCCGGGAGACCCTGCGGCACGCCGAGGAGGCCCGCGCGCTGCTGGACCAGCTGCCCGGCGGCCCGGCCAAGGACGCCCTCCAGGCGCTCTGCGACGGGGTGGCCATCCGCACCATGTGACGGGCGCCGGGCGGCCGCCGGACCGCCGGGGCCGATCACGGCCCGCCGCCCCGGGGCGCGCGGGGATGGGGGAGACTGACACCCGTCAGCACCGTGACCGCAGTTCCGCCCATCCGGAAGGCCGCCATGCTTCGCGTCGTCATCGCCGAGGACTCCGTACTGCTGCGGGAGGGTCTGACCCGGTTGCTCACCGACCGCGGCCTGGAGGTGGTGGCCGGCGTCGGCGACGGCGACGCGCTGATCAGGACCATCCACGAGCTGGCCGCCGCCGACGCGCTGCCCGACGTGGTGGTCTCCGACGTGCGGATGCCCCCCACCCACACCGACGAGGGACTGCGCGCCTGCGTCGCCCTCCGCGCCCTCCACCCGGGGCTCAACGTGCTGGTGCTCTCCCAGTTCGTCGAGGAGCGCTACGCCTCCGAACTGCTGGCCGGTTCCACCCGGGGCGTCGGCTACCTGCTGAAGGACCGGGTCGCCGAGGTCCGCGAGTTCGTGGACGCGGTGGTCCGGGTCGCCGAGGGCGGTACCGCGCTGGACCCGGAGGTCGTCCAGCAGCTGCTCAGCCGCAGCCGCAAGGGCGACGTGCTGGCCGGGCTGACCCCCCGCGAGCGCGAGGTGCTGGGGCTGATGGCGGAGGGCCGGACCAACACCGCGGTGGCGAAGCAGCTGGTCGTCTCCGAGGGCGCGGTGGAGAAGCACGTCAGCAACATCTTCCTCAAGCTGGGCCTCTCGCAGAGCCCGGGGGACCACCGCCGGGTCCTCGCGGTACTCACTTATCTGAATTCCTGACCGGCTCGCCGCCGCCTCCGCCGGATCGTGTGTTCGCATTCGAACCGACCCCCCGCGCCGGGGTACGGAATCGGTCATCCGGGGCGTTGTTGACGAGTGCGACGGTGATTTTCCGCCGCATCGAGGAGTTCCGTCCAAGGCAATCCCCGCGTGCATAGGATGCGAGAGGTGCACCAGGCGGACGGGGCACACGGCTCACGCCCGCGGCTGGTGCCCACGAGGAGGTCCGCGGCAGTGACCAGTCAGGTCGATCAGTCGGAAGCAGTGGACGGCCCGGACGGCGGCGAGGGCCGCCCCGGGCCCGGTGGGGGCAGCTCCGGCCCCGCCGCGCCGGTCGGTCCGCAGCACAGGGGTGCCAAGCCGATCCGCCGGCTGGACCGGGTGATCATCAGGTTCGCCGGGGACTCCGGCGACGGCATGCAGCTCACCGGTGACCGCTTCACCTCGGAGACGGCGTCCTTCGGCAACGACCTCTCCACCCTGCCCAACTTCCCGGCCGAGATCAGGGCCCCCGCCGGAACCCTGCCGGGCGTCTCGTCCTTCCAGCTCCACTTCGCCGACCACGACATCCTCACCCCGGGGGACGCGCCCAACGTCCTGGTGGCGATGAACCCGGCCGCGCTCAAGGCCAACCTGCCCGACCTGCCGCGCGGTGCGGAGATCATCGTCAACACCGACGAGTTCACCAAGCGGGCGCTGGCCAAGGTCGGCTACGCCGCGGACCCGCTGGGGGACGGCTCGCTGGAGGGCTACCACCTGCACAAGGTGCCGCTCACCACGCTGACCCTGGAGGCGCTCAAGGACAGCGGGCTGGCCCGCAAGGACGCCGAGCGGGCGAAGAACATGTTCGCGCTGGGCCTGCTCTCCTGGATGTACCACCGCCCCACCGGCGGCACCGAGTCCTTCCTGCGCACCAAGTTCGCCAAGAAGCCGCAGATCGCCGAGGCCAACATCATCGCCTTCCGGGCCGGCTGGAACTTCGGCGAGACCACCGAGTCCTTCGCGGTGTCCTACGAGGTCCCGCCGGCCAAGCTGCCGCCGGGCCGCTACCGCAACATCTCCGGCAACCTGGCGCTGTCCTACGGCCTGATCGCGGCGGCCGAGCGCTCCGGGCTGCCGCTCTACCTGGGCTCGTACCCGATCACCCCGGCCTCGGACATCCTGCACGAGCTCAGCCGGCACAAGAACTTCGGCGTGCGCACCTTCCAGGCCGAGGACGAGATCGCCGGCATCGGCGCGGCGCTCGGCGCGGCGTTCGGCGGCGCGCTCGGCGTGACCACCACCTCCGGCCCCGGTGTGGCGCTCAAGAGCGAGACCATCGGACTGGCGGTCTCGCTCGAACTCCCGCTGCTGGTGGTGGACATCCAGCGCGGCGGCCCGTCCACCGGTCTGCCCACCAAGACCGAGCAGGCCGACCTGCTGCAGGCGATGTTCGGCCGCAACGGCGAGGCCCCGGTGCCGATCGTCGCCCCCGCCACTCCGGCCGAGTGCTTCGACGCGGCGCTGGAGGCGGCCCGCATCGCGGTCACCTACCGGACCCCGGTCTTCCTGCTCTCGGACGGCTACCTGGCCAACGGCTCGGAGCCCTGGCGGATCCCGGAGGTCGGTGAACTGCCCCGGATCGAGCCGGACTTCGCGACCGGCCCGAACCGCGAGGACGGCGAGTTCTGGCCGTACCTGCGCGATCCGCAGACGCTCGCCCGCCCGTGGGCGGTGCCCGGCACGCCCGGTCTGGAGCACCGGATCGGCGGCATCGAGAAGCAGGACGGCACCGGCAACATCTCCTACGACCCGGCCAACCACGACTTCATGGTCCGCACCCGGCAGGCCAAGGTCGACGGCATCGCGGTGCCCGACACGGCGGTCGACGACCCCTCCGGCGAGGCCCGGGTGCTGGTGCTGGGCTGGGGCTCGACGTACGGTCCGATCACCGCGGCGGTCCGCCGGGTGCGGGCGGACGGCGGCGAGGTCGCCCAGGCGCACCTGCGCAACCTCAACCCCTTCCCCGCCAACCTGGGTGCGGTGCTGCGCGGTTACGACAAGGTCATCGTCCCCGAGATGAACCTCGGCCAGCTGGCGCTGCTGCTGCGCGCCCGGTACCTGGTGGACGCGGAGTCCTACAACCAGGTGCGCGGACTTCCCTTCAAGGCTGCCCAGTTGGCGGACGTGCTGTGGGCGGCGATCGGCACCCTGGACGAGGAGGACAACCGATGAGTGAGAAGTTCCCCTCCTTGAAGCTGGTCCCGAAGACCGAGGCGCCGCAGAGCGCCAAGGACTTCAAGACGGACCAGGAGGTGCGCTGGTGTCCGGGCTGCGGGGACTACGCGATCCTGGCCGCCGTGCAGGCGTTCATGCCGGAGCTGGGGATCAGACGGGAGAACACCGTCTTCGTCTCCGGCATCGGCTGTTCGTCCAGGTTCCCCTACTACATGAACACCTACGGGGTGCACTCGATCCACGGCCGCGCCCCGGCGATCGCCACCGGTCTGGCCACCGCCCGGCGGGACCTCAGCGTCTGGGTGGTGACCGGCGACGGCGACGCGCTGTCGATCGGCGGCAACCATCTGATCCACGCGCTGCGCCGCAATGTGAATCTGAAGGTCCTGCTGTTCAACAACCGTATCTACGGCCTGACCAAGGGCCAGTACTCGCCGACCAGCGAGGTCGGGAAGATCACCAAGTCCACGCCGATGGGTTCGCTGGACGCGCCGTTCAACCCGCTCTCGCTGGCGATCGGCGCGGAGGCCACCTTCGTCGCCCGGACCATCGACTCCGACCGCCGGCACCTCCAGGAGGTGCTGCGCGCGGCGGCCGAGCACGAGGGCACGGCCCTGGTCGAGATCTACCAGAACTGCAACATCTTCAACGACGGCGCGTTCGAGGTGCTGAAGGAGGCCGGCACCCGGGACGAGGCGCTGATCCGGCTGGAGCACGGCCGGCCGGTGCGCTTCGGTGCGGACCGCGCCCGGGGCGTGTTCCGCGGGGCCGACGGCGAGCTGTTCGTGGACGCCGTCACGGCGGAGAACGAGTCGGCCGTCCTGGTCCACGACGCCCACGCGGCCGGCCCGGCCACGGCGTTCGCGCTCTCCCGGATCGCCGACGCGGACACCCTGCACCACACCCCGATCGGGGTGCTCCGCGACGTCCGCCGCCCGGTGTACGACGAGCTGATGGCCGGCCAGCTGGCCACCGCGGCCGCCGACCGGGGCCCGGGCGACCTGGGCGCGCTGCTGCTGGGCGGCGACACCTGGACGGTCGACTGAGCCCGGGCCGGTCCCGGTACGACGACGGCGCCCCCGGCCATCTCCCGGCCGGGGGCGCCGCCGTGGGGGGGGGACCCCCCCCCGGCCGGCCCCCGGCGGGGGCGGCGGCGCCGGCCCCACCCCCCCCACGATGACAACCCCCC
>NZ_JBHJRC010000027.1:0-49408 GCF_042261735.1 Kitasatospora sp. NPDC056327
GCCCCCGCGCCGCGCGGGGGCCGACCCGCGTCGCCG
The DNA here is from genome assembly GCF_042261735.1 of Kitasatospora sp. NPDC056327. Classification (NCBI taxonomy): domain Bacteria; kingdom Bacillati; phylum Actinomycetota; class Actinomycetes; order Kitasatosporales; family Streptomycetaceae; genus Kitasatospora; species Kitasatospora sp. NPDC056327. Next base: position 37 of record NZ_JBHJRC010000027.1, read on the forward strand.
AGGTGGGCGGGCGGACTCGGGACCGGGCCGCTGGAGGAGTACTGCCCCCGTGCCGCGCGGTCGCGGCCGGCTGGTGTGGTTGCCTCCTGCGCCACCGTGTCACATCGCCCCCGTCCGCCGCCGGCCCACGGCTCCGGCCGCGGTGGCCCGGTGCCGCCGCTCGGTCACCCCCCGAGGGCGGCCGAGCGGGGCCGGGGTGTGCCGCTTCCTCCGAATCTCGGGTTCGGCCACTCCCCGCCCGGGGCGGGTGGGGGCCAGGGCGTGTCCTGTGGATCCGGTCGGACCCGGCCGCGGCGTCGGGGTGCGTGCCCCGGCGTCGCGGGCCGGGCAGTGATCCACAGGACACGCCCTAAGCCGGGGTGGTGGTGGCGAGGAGGGCGGCGCAGGCGGTGGTGGCGAGGTGGTGGGCGCGGGTGCGGGTGGTGTCGGGGAGGCCGAGGGCGACGGGGACGGCGAGGCCGTCGAGGAGGGCGCGGATCTGGACGGCGCGCTCGGCGGCGTCCCCGGGGGCGAACAGTCCGGCCGCGGTGCCCTCTTCGAGCAGGGCGACCAGGTCGGCCTGCCAGGGCGCCTCGATCTCCTGCTGCCCCTGCCGCAGCTCCTCGGCGGCGGGGGAACGCCCCCACACCTCGACCCAGAGGATCCAGCGCGGGTCCCCCGGGCCCTCCGGCAGGTACAGCGCGGCGTAGTCGTCGAGCCGCTGACGGACGTCGCGCGCGCCGTCGGCGAGCATCGCCCGGCGGCGGGTGCCGAGTTGCTCCTCGCTCCAGCGCAGGGTCTCCAACAGCAGCTGGTCCTTGCTGCCGAAGTAGTAGAGCAGGTGCCCGGCGCTCATCCGGAGCTGCTTGCCCAGACCGGCCATGGTGAGCTTGGCGAGTCCGTGTTCGGCGATGGCGGTCCGCGCGGTGGCGAAGACCTCCTCGCGGGGGCGGGCGGGTCGGCGCGGGCGGGCGTCGGCCATCGGTGCTGCTCCTCCAGGGTCGACCCGGTCAAGTGGCCCCACGATACGGGCCGTGTCCGACAGTCCACGGAAAGGGAAGGCGGCCGTTTCGGTGTCCGGTTCCTCCGGGTACGTACCGGGCAGGACGTTCCCGATCCGAGGGGGTGGCCCATGGCCGCACTGATCGTCCTGTTCGCCGCGCTCGCCGTCGTGGTGACCGGCCTCGCGGTGTACCTTCACCGGCGCGGCAACGGCCCGACGGAGAACCTCGACGGGGTGCTCGCCGAGCAGGAGCGGCTTGCCCGGGTCAGGGCCCTCCGCTCCTGCTGCAGCTCCGTCGCGATGCACAGCACCCACGGGCTCACCACCGACGAGCTCGCGGGGCGCCGCCGGTAGCGCCGGCGGCGGGGTCAGGCCTTCGGCTGCTGCTGGGTGATGCAGTGGATGCCGCCGCCGTTGGCGAAGATCTCGCGCGCGTCGACGAGTTCGACCGTGCGGCCGGGGTACGCCTCGGCGAGGATCGCGGCGGCCTCGTGGTCGCGCGGGTCGTCGAAGGCGCACAGCACGACCACGCCGTTGGCGACGTAGTGGTTGATGTACGAGTAGTCGACCGGCTCGCCCTCCTCGTCCAGCAGGACGGTGGGGGCGGGGAGCTCGACGACCTCCAGGGTCCGGCCGCGGGCGTCGGTGGAGGCCCGCAGGATCGCCACCAGTTCCTGGCAGACGGCGTGGTCGGGGTGCGCCGGGTCCGGCTGGACGTGTGCGACGACGACGCCGGGGCGGACGAAGGAGGCGACGATGTCGATGTGGCCGCGGGTGCCGAACTCGTCGTAGTCGCGGGTGAGTCCGCGCGGCAGCCAGATCGCCTTGGTGGTGCCGAGGAAGGCGTGCAGTTCGGCCTCGACCTGCTCCTTGGTCCAGTCGGCGTTGCGGCCCTCGCCGAGCTGGACGGTCTCGGTGACGAGCACGGTGCCCTCGCCGTCGACGTGGATGCCGCCGCCCTCGTTGATCAGCCCGGACGCGAACCGGCGGACCCCGGCCAGCCCGGCGACGTGCTCGGCGATGTGCTGGTCGTCGTCCCAACGGGCCCAGGACTGCGCGCCCCAGCCGTTGAAGACCCAGTCCGTGGCGGCCAGCCCGCCCCGGCCGTCGATCACGAAGGTCGGACCGATGTCGCGCATCCAGGCGTCGTTCAGCGGGCGCTCGACGATCTCCACCTCGTCGGCGACGTACTTGCGGGCCTCCGCCGTCTCCCCGGTGTTCACGACCAGGGTGACGGGCTCGTACCGGACGACGGTGTTGGCGACGTTCGCCCAGGCCTCGCGCGCGGCGTGCAGGTGGTCGGGGGTGTCGAAGGTCGGGTTGTCGGTCGGGAAGGCCATCCAGGTCCGGTCGTGGGGGTGCCACTCGGCGGGCATCCGGTAGCCGAGCGGGGCGGGGGCGGGGGTGGTCATCGGGACGTCCTTCGGTGCGGCGGGTGATCGGAGGAGGAAGAGGCGGAGGAAGGGGGAGAGGGGGAGGAAGGCGATCAGAGGAAGTACAGGCGGCCGAGCGGGACGCGGTCGGCGGGTTCGGAGCGCAGCGGGGTGCCGTCGAGCGAGACCAGGCCGGCCCCGGTGACCTCGACGCGGCCCAGCCGGGTGTTGCGCACCAGGTCCCGGGGGCCGATGCCGCGGGTGCCGCGGACACCGACGCGCCGGCGCCGGGTGGGCAGGCCGTCGGCGGCGCGGTCGGGGCCGGCGCCGTCCGCGGCGGCCTGTGCCACGAAGGCGACCGAGAGGTCGGCGGCGGTGGCGCCGTGCGCGCCGAACTGCGGTCCCAGGACGAGCGGTTCGCAGCCGTCGGTGGAGGCGTTGGGGTCGCCCGCCACGCCGTACGCGGGGAAGCCGGCCTTGAGGACCAGTTCCGGTTTGGCGCCGAAGTGGTCCGGGCGCCACAGCACGATGTCCGCCAGCTTGCCGGTCTCGATCGAGCCGACCTCGTGGGCGAGGCCGTGGGCGACGGCGGGGTTGATGGTCAGCTTGGCGATGTAGCGCAGCACGCGCTCGTTGTCGTCGCCGCTCCCGGTGCCGCCGACGGAGCCGGTGCCACCGGGGCCGTCGAGCGGGCCGCGTTCGGCCTTCATCCGGCCGGCCAGGGCGAGGGTGCGGCGCACGGTCTCGCCGGCCCGGCCCGTGCCCTGGGCGCCGGAGGAGGTGATGCCGATGACGCCGAGGTCGTGCAGGACCCCCTCGGCGCCCGTGGTGCCGGCCCGGGCGCGGTCGCCGGCCGGGGCCGCGTCGCCGGGCAGCCCGGACCCGTGGCCGTGCGCGGAGACGATCATGCCGACGTGCTCGCCCAGCGTGTCCCGGCCGAACGGCAGGGTGGAGTCGGTGGAGGAGCCGAGGACGTTGGGCAGGCCGGCCATCCTCAGCCCGTCGGGCACGTGGCCGCCGCCGCAGCCCTCGACGTGGAAGGCGTGGACGGTCCGGCCGTCCAGCACCGCGAGGGTGTCCTCGACGGACAGGCTCTCGTTGAGGCCTTCGGTGTGCAGGGCTACCTGCACGTCGTACTCCTCGGCGACCCGCAGCGCGGTGTCCAGGGCGCGGGCGTGGGCGCCGGTGTCCTCGTGCACCTCGAAGCCGGCGGCGCCGCCCTCGACGAGGGCCTCGATCAGCGGGGCCTCGTCGGAGGAGGAGCCGCGGCCGAGGAGGCCGACGTTGACCGGCCACGCGTCGAAGGCGTGGAAGGCGTGCCGCAGCGCCCACGGCGAGTTGACGCCGGTGCCCCGGACCGGGCCGAACTCCTGGCCGAGGAGCGTGGTGACGCCGGAGGCCAGTGAGGCCTCCATGATCCGTGGCGACAGCAGGTGGGCGTGGGTGTCGACGGCGCCGGCGGTGGCGATCAGGCCCTCGCCGGGGACGATGGTCGTCCCGGTGCCGACGACCACCTCGACGCCGTCCAGGGTGTCGGGGTTGCCGGCCCGGCCGATCGAGGCGATCCGCCCGCCGATCAGTCCGATCGAGGTCTTGCGGACGCCCTGGACGGCGTCGATCAGCAGGACGTTGCTGATCACCACGTCGCAGGTGTCGCGGACGGCGGCTGGCCTGAGGTGCAGGCCGTCGCGGGCGGTCCGGCGGGAGCCGGACAGGAACTCGTCGCCCGGCCGCTGGGAGTCGGACTCCACCCGGACGATCAGTCCGGAGTCGCCGAGCCGGACCCGGTCCCCGGCGCGGGGGCCGTGCACGGAGACGTAGTCGTGGGGGGTGATGCGCGTCACGTCTCGGCCTCCACGTCGTCGAAGTCGGTGAGGTAGCCGGTGGCACGGGCCCTGGCCAGCGCGTTCTCCTTGGCGCCGGGGGCGTCCAGCGGGCCGTCGACCAGGCCGGCGAAGCCGACGGCGACGCGGGCGCCGCCGATCGGGACGAGGCCGACCTCGACGGTGCTGCCGGGGTCGAAGCGCACCGAGGACCCGGCCGGGACGGCCAGGTGGGTGCCGTAGGCGGCGGCGCGGTCGAAGGCCAGACGGGGGTTGGACTCGAAGAAGTGGAAGTGCGAGGTCACCGAGATCGGCACGCCGGAGGTGTTGTGGACGGGCAGCACGACGGTCTCCTCGACCGGGTCGTAGCCGGCGCCGTCGCCGGTCAGCGTGCCGCCGGGGGCCTCGTCGCCGAGCGAGCCGGCGCCCCGGAACGGGTCGTCGACCACGGCCAGCCGGGTGCCGTCGTCGAAGACCGCCTCGACCCGGACCGAGGTGACCACGTCCGGCACGCCGGGCAGCACGTCGGCGGCGGTGAGCACCGAGCGGCCGGCCTCGACGGCCCCGGCGAGGCGCAGGCCGTCCCGGGCGGCCTCGCAGACGGTGTCGGCGATCAGCGCGGTCGCCTCGGGGACGTTGAGGCGGACGCCCCGGGCGCGGCGGGCGCGGGCCAGTTCGGCTGCTGTGAAGATCAGCAGCCGGTCCCGCTCGGTGGGGGTCAGTCGCACGATTCCTCGCTCGCGGTCGCCGGGAGGGGCGGAGACCGTTTGAACGGCGTTCAAACATCTCGGGTCATTGAACCCGGAGCCGCCCGTCCTGTCCAGCCTCGCGGCTCGCGCGCCATCCGGCTCGCTGGGAGCGCGCCGGGGTGGGGGCGGGGCGGGGCGGGGCGGCTCCCCGGGATCGAAAACTGCCGCTGTGCTTCGCAAACCTGTCCGGCGGGGGCAGTTGGATCACGCGGAATGTCCCGTGCCCCTTTCACCCCAGGTGATCGCCCGGGTGCCGTTCCAAATGCCGAAAGCTGGGCATGACGATGGTTGGTCAGTACCAAGGGGGCCGACCGACCGGCGGGGGATCCGGATCGGCGGCCCGGAACCAGGGCGGGGGCAGGGGTGATGGACGGTCAGTCGCGATTCCCGCGGCAGCGGACAAGTTCGGGGGGAGCCTTCCGGGTCACCGGGACCGGCCAGGGCACCCCGTCACACACGGCGAGCACCGCGCAGACGGCGTCGAGCGTCACCCGGCCGGGTTCACCGGCGCCGGGGTGCGCGCTCAACCGCCGGCTCCACCTGGCACTGGAGGCCGCCGACCTGGTCGCCGTCAGTGCGGTCCGGCACCGGCTGCGCGCCGCGCTCGGCGTCTGGGGGGTGCCGGAGCTCGCCGACACGGCGGAACTGCTCACCTCGGAACTGGTCACCAACGCGCTGCGGCACACCGGCCAGGGTGCGGTCTTCGACGCGCTGATCACCGGTGACCACCGGCTGCGGATCGAGGTCCAGGACGGCACGGCCCGGCTGCCCGGCCGCCGGCGCGAGCCGGAGACCGAGTACGCCACCTCCGGCCGCGGGCTGCTGCTGGTCGAGGCGCTCGCCGACGACTGGGGGGTCCAGCTGCGCGGCGACGGCAAGGTCACCTGGTTCGAGCTGACCCTCGCCGGGGCCTGACACCTTCCGCCGCGGCCCGACACCTCCTGCCGGGCCCGACGCGCCGCACCGGGGCCCGGCGCTCCCGCGCCGCCGCCCCGGCCGTGGGCCGGCCCCCGCCCGGGGCGCCGTCCGGACCGCGCTCGGCCGGGGTTTGCCCCATCGGCACTGTTCGCTGTCGAACGATGCCCGGGAGTGAAGGCGGGTGCCAAGATTTCCGGCCCGGCGCCATTGCCGCTCGGCCGAACATTGGCCAGGATGGTGTGAATGTGTGCCCACGTGCGGGAAGCGGCGGGGAAATCCCACCTCGACCGATGACCGTCCGACGGCACACGACCGTCGAGCACCACCCACCACCCGCCATGCGGCCCGTCCGGACGGTCGGCGCGGACCGCCACGGCAGCGGCAGGAGCAGCATGCCCACAGAGCCCGAGTCACCGGGGCCGGCCCTCCCGTCCGGTCCTCCCACGACCGGCTCCGGGCGGGCCAGACCGCCCGCGCAGGCGGCCCGGCGGCACGCGCTGCGCACCGCCCCCGGTCTCGCGGCCGGCGGCCGGCTCGCGCCCATGCTCTCCGGTGGCCTGCCGGTCTCCCCGGGCGACACCACGCCGGACTGGCTGGAGCCCGCGATGGCCGCCAACGGCATCGGCTCCTTCGACTGGGACATCCGCCGCGACGTCCTGGAGGGCGACCAGCGCGCCTGCGCCATCGTCGGCCTCGACGCCCTGGAGAAGGGCCGCTTCGACCGCTCCTCCGCCTCCTTCCTGGCCCTGCTCCACCCCGAGGACGCCCCCGTGGTGCGCCGCCGGGTCGAACGCGCGGTCGCCGAGCTGGGCCAGTGCGGCGCCTACTACCGGACGGTCGGCCCGAACGGCGCCATGCGGGCCGTCCGGTTCCGCGGCCGGGTCCTCGCCGACGCCTTCGGCCGCGCCTCCCGGATGGTCGGCTTCGTCTGGGACGCCACCGTCGAGCTGCACAAGCGGGACCGCGCCGACCGGATGGCCCTGCTGCGCGAGGAGCGCTCCCGCTTCATCAAGGAGGCCGCCCGCGCGCTCTCCGAGGCCGTCACGGTGCGGGACGTCGCCCGGGTCTTCACCGAGCTCCCGCTGCCCGGCCTGCCGCCGGACGGCCTGGTGCTCGCCTCCTTCGAGGCCGGCCGGGTGCAGATCCTCGGCGCCTCCGGCTACCGCACCGACGAGCTGACCGGCTACGACCGCTCGCTGCTGCCGCCCAGCCACCCCGCCGCCGAGGCGCTGCGCAACCGTGCGCCGGTGTTCTGCGCCAGCCGCGAGGAGTACCGCGAGCGCTACCCGGACGTCTGGGAGCAGGCCCGCCGCACCACCCGCAGTTCCTGGGCCTTCCTGCCGCTGGTCGCCAGCGGCCGGGCGATCGGCGTCTGCGTGGTCAGCTTCGACGACGACCGCCGGCTCGACGCCGACGAGCGCACCCTGCTCTCCACCCTCGGCGGCCTGGTCGCGCAGTCCCTGGCCCGGGCCCGGCTGCACGACGCCGAGCACGAGCTGGCGGCCGGTCTGCAGCGCGTCATGCTGCCGCGCACCGTGCCCTCCGTGCCGGGCGTCACCACCGCGGTCCGCTACCTGGCGGCCGGCTCCGGCCTGCAGATCGGCGGCGACTGGTACGACGTCGTGCCGCTGCCCGGCGGCCACGTCGGCCTGGTGATCGGCGACGTCCAGGGCCACGACGTGCACGCGGCCGGCATCATGGGCCAGCTGCGGATCGCCCTGCGCGCCTACGCCGCCGAGGGCCACCCGCCCGCCGCGGTGATGGCCCGGGCCTCCCGCTTCCTCGCCGACCTCGACACCGACCACTTCGCCACCTGCACCTACGCCGAGGTCAACGTGGACTACGGCGTGGTCTACGCCGTCCGGGCCGGTCACCTCGACCCCCTGGTCCGGCGCGGGGACGGCACCGCCACCAGTGTCCCGGTGGCCGGCGGACTGCCGCTCGGCATCGCCCCGGACGAGGAGTACCGGGTCACCCGGTTCAGCCTCGACCCCGGCGAGACCGTGGTGCTCTGCACCGACGGCCTGGTCGAGTCGCGCGGCCTGGACCTCGACGAGGGCGTCGCCCGGCTCGCCTCGGTGCTCTCCGAGCCGCTCGCCGACCCCGTCGGGACCGGCCGCGACCCGCTGGAGGAGCTCGCCGACCGGATCGCCTCCCGGGCCGCCGACTCCAGCGAGCGCGAGGACGACATAGCGCTGCTGCTCCTGCGCTGGGACGGTCCCGAGGGCGGCCTGGCCGCCCAGCAGCTGCGCCGCCGGATCGGCCAGGCGGACCTCGCCCGGATCTCCGAGGTCCGCGCCGAACTGCGCGACGCGCTGCGCCGCTGGGGCGTGGCGGAGCTGATCGACACCGCCGAGCTGCTCTCCTCGGAGCTGGTCACCAACGCCGTCCGGCACACCGACCGGGACGCCATGTTCACCGCCCGGCTCTACCGGGAGTCGGTCGCGGACGGCGGCCGGGCCCGGCTGCGGGTCGAGGTGGAGGACGAGTCGGACCTCTGGCCGACCCGCCGCACGCCGGGGGAGCAGGCCTCCTCCGGGCGCGGGCTGATGCTGGTCGAGGCGCTCGCCGACGGCTGGGGCGTGGAGCCCCGGGGGTCGGGCAAGCGGATGTGGTTCGAGCTCAGCGTGACGCCCGGGGAGTGAGGCCCCGGCCGGTCCCGGCGCCGCGGCGGGCGCCGGGGCGTCAGCCGAACTGCTGCTCCAGGTCCTTCAGCTTCTGCTCGATCAGGTCCAGCCGCGGCAGGCCGATGGTGTCCTCCTCGGTGGTGAGGTCGACGGTGCGCTGTTCGGGACGGGCCGGCAGGCCGGAGCGGGTCACCGTGCCCTCGACGGTCCCGGCGGCGCCGGGACCGTCGGAGGCACCGGCGCTCGCGGCGGTCGTCCCGGCCGGGCCCTTCGGGTCGTCCGGGGCGTTCGCTATGGCGGAGTCCGGGCCGGACTCCAGCTGGCGTGCCGCCGCCGCGCCGCCGCCGCGCTGGCGCCAGACGCTGTGCGTGCGGTTGATCGCGCGGATCTCGGCCCGTTCGCGGCGCCCCGCCAGCTTGCGGCGCTCCCGCTCCCGGGACCGCTCGCGCTTGTCGTCGCGGACCTCGTCGACCGCCTCGTCCAGGCTCCGCACGCCCTCCAGCAGCATCAGCGACCATGCCGCGTAGGTCTCGCGCGGGGCACGCAGCCAGCGGACGATCCGGATCTGCGGCAGCGGGCGGGGGACGAGCCCCTGCTCGCGCAGTGCGGCCCGGCGGGTCTGCTTGAGCGCCCGGTCGAACAGCACGGCCGCCGAGAGCGACATCCCCGCGAAGAACTGCGGCGCGCCCGCGTGGCCGAGACCGCGCGGGGCGTGCACCCAGTTGAACCAGGCCGAGGCGCCGGCGAACAGCCAGACCAGCAGCCGGGAGCCGAGCGCGGCGTCGCCGTGGCTGGCCTCGCGCACGGCGAGCACGGAGCAGAACATCGCCGCCCCGTCCAGGCCGAACGGCACCAGGTACTCCCAGCCGCCGGAAAGGCCGAGGTTCTGCACCCCGAAGCCGACCAGGCCGTGGAAGGAGAGCGCGGCGGCGACCCCGGCGCAGCAGAACAGCAGGGTGTACGACGCCCCGCCGTACAGGGACTCCTTGCGGCGCCGCCGCTCCTCGGTGCGCTCCCAGGAATCCGCGCCGCTCCCGGTGGAGGCGGATCCCCGGCTCCGGGCCAGGGCCACCAGCAGGGCGCCGGCCAGCAGCACCACAACGCCGGTGACGGCCCAACCGAGCGGTATGTCGGACAATTTCATCGCCTGGACCAGCCTCGCTCTCCTGCGTCGCAATTCCTGCGCCGTGACGGCGGGGACCATCATGGCGGATGCCCGGCCGGAGAATGACTGATTCGCTGTCAATGCGCTGAAGCGAGGGATTTCTGGCGGGGGATAATTAACATGGTCATATTTTTATGAGGAGTCGAATTCCGGGAATTCCGAGGTGGCGGCGCCGGGGGCGACCGGAGCGCGCCCGGCCTCCGTCAACCTCCGTCAACCGCGCGCGACACGGGGGCAGCCGGTGCACATCGCCGCCGCCTCGGCGGTGTAGACGAGGCAGCAGCTGGCCCGGCAGCGGCCGGAACGTTCGTTGCGTGCGGGAGGGCCGGCCGCCGGTGCGGTGAATCCGGCGCCCGGCGTGAAGGGCGCGCACTCCGGCGCGCCTGTGACTGCGGGGGCGAACAGCGCGGTGAGTTCCCTCCGGGCCCGCTCCTCCTCGCCGAGCAGCCCGCCGACGTACCAGAGCGCCTCGACCACGGAGTCCGTGGCCATCGCCCAGAGGGTGCGCGGCCCGCGCCGCACCTCCGGGCGGAAGGCGGCCAGCAGCGGGGTCAGGAAGTCCGCCAGCGCGGCCCGGAGCCCGGCGGCCAGCGCCGCCTCGTCGGGCACCGCCCGGGCCCGCGGCCGCTCGAACGGCCCCGCCGGGTCGTCGGGGAGGCAGAGGAAGGGGCGGCCCGGGCGGGCCGTCAGTTCACCGGTGCGGCGGCGGACCGAGACGTCGGCCGGTGCCAGCAGCGGCACCCGGCGCTCCAGGAACCACGGCAGGGTGAACAGCAGCGAGACCGGCCAGACGAACCGGTGCAGCCCGATCCCGGCCGCCACGTCCGGGCGCAGCGGCCGGCCGTAGCGGGCCAGGCCCTGCCGGGCGTCGTGGGCGATCAGCGCCCGCACCGCCGCCGGGTCGGCCGACAGCTGCGCCCCGGCGATCCACCCCGGGCCGCTGCGGGGCGGGGCGCAGTGCACCCGCAGTTCGGGGAGGACCTCGCCGAGCCGCCGGTAGGCGGCCGCGCCGGGGCCGCCGCCCGGGCCGGCGCCGGGGGCGTGGGTCGCGGTGGCCGGGGCCGTGCGGTGGCCGGGCGCGTCGGCCGCGCGGTCGGGGGCGAGGGTGCCCACGGCACCCGCGGCGGCGGTGACGCCCGTGGCGGCCGTTGCGCGCCGAGGGGCGTCGGCGTCCGCCGGGGGCGGCCCGTGGAGGCGAGCGGCGGGGGAGTCGGTCCGTCCGGAGGCTGCCGGGCGGGGCCCGGGCCGGGGGCTGCTCACGGTCATGGTCGTGCCCATCGGGTCGACCGGGGCCGCCGGACCGTCCGCTCCGTGCCCGCGCCGGGGCCGCCCGCCGCCGGCGCCCCGGGCGGGGCGGCGCCGTGGCGCCGCTGCGCCGCACGTCCGGGCCCGGCCGGCCGGGGCCTGGCGGAGCCCGGTAACGGCAAGGCGAACCTGGCCGGGTCACTGCTCGACCCGGCCAGGTTAGGCTCACCTTAGCTGATCGGCCCTCGGCTCTGCCTCTCGACGCGTCCGTCCGGGGGAGCGCCCGCCGGGCCTCCCGCGCCCAGCTGGCGCGCCAGCCAGACCGGCACGCCTCCGAGCGCCTGCACCAGCCGGGTCGCCTCCGCCCGCAGCCGTGCGGCCTCGTCGGGTTCGGACACCTCGGCCAGTGCCGCCAGCGCGGGCGCCACCCCCACCGTGAACCCCAGCTGCTCGCGCAGCCGCAGCGAGGCGTCGAAGCCCTCCCGGGCCCGGTCGCGGTCCCCGGCCGCGAGCGCCAGTGCCGCCAGGTGCCGCCAGGTCGACGAGCGCAGCAGCTCGTCGCCCCGTTCGTCCGCGCCGTCGTGCGCGCGGCGGTAGGCGATCCAGGCGGCGGTCGGGTCGCGCAGCAGGTTCTCCGCGACCAGCCCCCGGCGGAAGTCCAGCAGCGGCCGGCCCGGCGCGTCCGGCGGCAGCAGGGCGGAGGTGCGGCCGAGCGCCGCCTGGGCCTCGTCCAGCCGGTCCCGGGCGCCGAGCACGCTGGCGACGTAGGCGAGGAACCCCCGGGCGCAGGCCGCCGCCGCCCGCTGCTCGGTGGTCGCGGCGACGGCCTCGGCGAGCCGCAGCCCCTGCTCGGCCTGACCCCAGTTGGCGGCGGTGAACAGGCATTGCTCGATCAGCAGCTCGGCCCTGACGAGTGCCGCCGAGGGGTCGGTCTCGGCGGTCGGCCGCAGCAGTTCGGCGGCCTCCCGCCAGCACGCCCGGGACCGCAGCCGCCATACGGTGTCCCCCGGCTCCGGGGGCGCCGCCCGCCCCCGCCCGTCGCGGCCGCTCGGGCCCCATCCGTGCTCCGACAACGCCACCTCCTTGTGTGCGCCATCCAGCAGGACGCGGGCCCCTCCCCACTCGTGGCAGACATGCCACAGGCCCGCGCTGTGGCGGCAATTCAACACGGGGGCGAGCTTGTGCACCAGATCACGAGCGGAGGTTGTTGCGCTCGGGCGGCTTTTCGTCTAAACGATCAGCGGCGTGCCGGGCGTGCCGGGCGTGCCGGGCGTGCCGGGCGGGCCGGAGCGGGGCGGCAACGGGCCCCGGACATGTGCGGCCGTCCCCCCGGACGGGCGGGTACTGGCCGTGGACGGGCGGCTCCGGGCCCCGGCGCACCGGGTGCGGGCCCCGGACCGCTGCCGGACGGGTTCCGGGCAGGGCCCGTTCGGGGCCCCCGAAGGAGCCCCGGAGCCGCCCGGACGGGGCCTCAGGACGTCCAGCCGGTCTCCATCAGGGCCTCGGCGGCACCGTTCGCGGGCTGCGGCACCCCCGCCAGGTCCAGGCTGAACAGGGCGACCAGCAGCTGTTCCCCCCGCACGGTGGCCTGGTGCGAATAGCCCGCAAGAGTGAACATCGCGGCGGCCATCTCCTCCGCGTGCAGGGTCTGCAGCCACAGGCACTCGACCGACTTCACGTCCGCCGGCTCCGTCCAGGTGTCCACCTGCGCGACCATCCGGCTGCCCAGCAGGGTCACCCCGTCGCGCTCCTGGGCCTCCGTCAGCTCCAGGTCGTCGAAGCCCAGCCACTCCAGGTAGCGGGCGGCGGTGAACACCGCGTCCTGCGAGGTCCGCACCGGGTGCGGGCGGAACGGCGCGCGCCGGCGCCACGGCGCCGCGGGGGCACCGGAGCCCGTGGCCGGCGGCGCGGCGGCGGGCGCGTCCAGCGAGTGGGTCGGGCGCGTCGGGTACGGGTGGGAGGCCCGCGGTCCGGCGGCGGCGCCCAGTGGTCCGGCGGACGAACCGCCGCCCAGCCGGGTGGTGCGGTCCACCGGGAGCCGCACGGTGGCCCCGCAGTTGCAGGTGAACTCGGGCTGCGGCCACTGGTCGGAGCGCCCGCAGTGCGGACAGCGCATGCTCAGCCAGGAGTCCTCCCACGACCGGAACCGCACCTGCACCGGCACGCCGCCGCGCAGCAGCGGCACCTTGAGCGAGGCGCCGCACGGGCAGGGCAGCGACGGCGGCTCGTACAGGTGCTCGCGCCGGCAGGCGGGGCAGCGGATCGCCCGGGCGCCACCCGCCGCCCCCTGGCCGCGCCCGGCCGGGTCGTGTCCGGTGAAGTCGTCGGGCAGTCCGGGCATCGCGGGCACCGTCCGTTCGAATCGGGGGTGGGTGACGGGTTCCATGCTCCCCGAAAGCCGGAGGCCGCGGCGCGGAATGGGGCAATCCTCAGGGAGGAATCAGGGGTGTGCGCTCGATATCTCGGCGGTGAGGAGGAGGGCCCTCCCCCTCGCGTGGGATCCCGGTCCGTGCTCCGGCCGAACGGGCGTGAACGCGTGCGCCGCGGTGCGGCCCACGAGTCACCCCGCGCCCCAGCGGGCGAGGTCGGCGGGGGTGTCCAGATCGTCCGGGACGGCGACGTCGGCGCACTCGACCGGGACGAGGTCGTCGGTGTGCGCCGCCAGCAGGGCGCGCGCCCCCGTGTCGCCCCGCGCGCCCGCCACCGCCTCGGCGAAGTACCGGGCCCCGATCAGCACCGGATGGCCGCGCCGCCCGTCGTACACCGCCGCGGCCAGCTCCGCCCCGGCCCGGTGCGCGGCCAGCAGCCGGGCCACCGCGGCCGGGCCCACCCCCGGGGTGTCCACCAGCATCACGAGCACCGCCGGGGCACGGGTGGGCAGGGCGGCCAGGCCGGCGCGCAGGGAGGAGCCCAGGCCGTCCTCCCAGTCCGGGTTGGCGACCAGCCGGCAGCCCGGCAGATGGGCGGTCGACCGGACCCGTTCCCGCTCTGCGCCCAGCACCACCGTCACCTCCCGGCAGCCGCCCGCCCGGACCACCGCCACCGCGTGCTCCACCAGCGGCCGGCCCCGGTGGCGGACCAGCGCCTTCGCCCGCCCGCCCAGCCGCCGCCCGCCGCCGGCGGCGAGCACCAGCCCGGCCACCGCATCGCTCCGTCCCATGGGCCCAGCCTGCCCGTTCGGCGCCCGGCGGCGCAGCCCGGCCGGGATTCCCGGGGGACGCGGCGGCGGAGCCGACCACCGCCGGGGCGGCGGGTGCGGTGGAGAGGCGGGTGCGGCGGGGATCGGCGGGGTGGCGGCCCGTGGGCGGGCGGCGCGTCGGTGGCGGGTTCCGCCGGGGTGGTCCGGTGGGGCCGTGGACGGGATCGGGCCCAGGGGGCGGCGGGGGCGGCGTGGTCGGCGCGGGTCCGAGGCGTGTCGGCGCTCCGGGCCGTGCCGCCGCCTCCGGTCGGTGGTGCGGCGGGATGCGGTGCGGGTGGTGCCGCGGACGGGGCCGGGCCCGGGAGCGGGGCCGGAGAGGCGGAGCCGGCGCGACGGCGCGGTGTGGTGCGCGGGTGGTGCTGCCGGGTGGGGCGGTGGGTTCCGTCGCGCCGGTTCGGCGGGGCTGCGACGGGGCCGGGCTCCGAGGGCCGGCGGGTGCCCGTCCGGTCGGCCGGTGGGGCCGGGGATCAGGGGCCGCCGCCGGTGGCCAGGGTGGCGCCGGGGCGGACCGGCCGGGTGAAGTGGGTGCGGTAGGCGCGCGGGGTCATGCCGATCCGCCGGAGGAGGTGGCGGCGCAGCGAGTCGGCCGTGACGAAGCCGCTCCGGGCGGCGACGTGGTCGACCGGCAGCGCCGTCGACTCCAGCAACTCCCTTGCCTGTTCCAGGCGTTGGGTGAGCAGCCAGTGGAGCGGGCTGGTTCCCGTCTCGGCCTGGAAGCGGCGGTTGAGGGTGCGCACGCTCACCCCGGCGTGGGCGGCGAGCCCGGCCAGGGTGAGCGGCTCGGCCAGCCGCGCGAGCGCCCAGGAGCGGGTGGCGGCGAGCGAGTTGCCGTCGGGTCCGGCCACGGGCGTCGGCAGGACCTGCCCCTGGCCGCCCTCGCGGACCGCCGAGACCGCCGCCAGCCGGGCCACCGCGTTGGCCACCGCCGCGCCGTGGTCGGTGCGCACCATGTGCAGGCAGAGGTCGATGCCGGCGGTGAGTCCGGCGGAGGTGAGCACCGGGCCGTCGTCGACGAACAGTGCCTGCGGGAGCACCCGGACCCGGGGGAAGCGGTGTTCCAGGGCGCCCGCCTGCACCCAGTAGGTGGTGGCGCTGTGCCCGTCGAGCAGTCCGGCCTGGGCGAGGACGAAGGCGCCGGTGCAGATCGAGGCCATCCGGGCGCCCCGGGCGGCGGCCGTGCGCAGGGCGGTGAGGATCCGTTCGTCGGCGTCGGCGCGGGAGGCGGAGCCGGTCACCAGGACGGTGTCGGCCCGGGCGATCGCGTCCAGGCCGTGCGGGACGACCACCCGGAGGCTGCCGGTGGTCGCCACGGGGCCGGGGTCGGCGGTGCAGACCAGCACCTCGTAGGCGGGGGCGCCGTCCAGCTCGGCGGAGCCGAAGACGACCTCGGGGATGGCGAGGTCGAAGGCGGTCACCGGGGGCACGGCGACGACCGCGATCCGGTGGACGCCCGGCGCGCGGTCCCCGGCCCCGCGTTCCGGTGCGGGCGGGGACGACGCCGGGGGCGCGGGCGAGGACGAGGGCGCGGACATGGCCAGAACCTCCGGAACCTTGGCAGCCGGGGCCCTGCCGCGCGGCGCGGCCCCGTCCGAGAGTTGATCACGGCGCCGACGGTCCGGCGCCCTCACCCCACGGCCAACCGAGGAGCCCCCCATGTCCTTCCACGTCGTCACCGGCGCCGGTTCGACCGGTACCGCCACCGCCCTGCGTCTCGCCGGCGCGGGCGACCGGGTCCGTCTGGTCACCCGGCGCGGCACCGGACCCGCGCACCCGGGCATCGAGCTGGTCGCCGCCGACGCGACCGACGCCGACGTCCTCACCGCGCTGGTCGACGGCGCGGCCTCGCTGATCAACTGCGCCGCCCCGCAGTACCACCGCTGGCCGACGGAGTTCCCGCCGCTCGCCGCCGCCCTGCTGACCGCCGCCGAACGGACCGGCGCGGGCTACGTCATGCTCGGCAACGTCTACGGCTACGGCCCGGTGGACGGGCCGCTCACCGAGGACCTGCCCGCCGCGCCGACGAGCCGCAAGGGCGCCCTGCGGGCCGCGCTCTGGGCGGACGCCCTGGCGGCCCACGAGGCGGGCCGGGCCCGCGTCACGGAGGTCCGGGCCAGTGACTTCCTCGGCCGGGACGCGGCCTCGCTGTTCGCCTTCGCCGTCGTGCCCGCGGTGCTGGCCGGCGAGCCGGTCGGCTACCCCGCCGACCTGGACGCGCCGCACAGCTGGAGCTACGTCGGCGACGTGGCCGACACCCTGGTCGCCGCCGCGCGCGGCACGGACTCCTGGGGCCGGGCCTGGCACGTGCCCAGTACCGGCGAGGACTCCGCCCGGTCCCTGGCCCGGCAGTTGGCGGCGGCGGCCGGGGCGCCGGAGCCGGCGCTCACCGAACTGCCGCGGACGGAGCTGGCCCGGTCGGGGAACCCGGTGCTGGCCGAGGTGGAGGAGATGGGCTACCTGTACGACCGGCCGCTGCTGCTGGACTCGACGCGCACGGAGCGGGCGCTGGGGGTGGCGGCGACGCCGCTGGAGGCGGTCGTCGAGGAGACCGTGCGCGCGTCGAAGGGGTGAGTGCGGCGGCGGGGGACGGCGCGGGCGGCCGGCGGCCCGGGGTGTGAGCTTCGCCATGATCGAAATCATCCGTGTTGTGGTGGCTTGACCGGCCGGAGAGCGGCTGGTCTGCTGGTGCGCCGTCAGCCGCCCGCCCACCTGGGGAGACCCCGTGCCCACCCGTCGCACCACCCTGTCCGCCGCCACCGTCTTCCTGATATCCGCCCTGGTGCTGGGCGGTTGCACGGGCGCGAAGAAGCAGGACGGCGGCGCCCCGTCCGCCGGCTCCGGGGCCGGGGCCGCCGCCACCGGTCGGGGCACCAGCCCGCTGGAGAACCCCGACGGCACCAAGCCGGGCCTGGCGCCGCTGACTTCGCCGGAGGAGCAGCAGGCGGGCCGGGCGCTGATCACCAAGGTCGCCACCGCCGCGACCGGCTCCAAGGAGGGCTACGACCGCAACGAGTTCGGCCCGGCCTGGACCGACAACGTCGACGGCGTACCCGGCGGCCACAACAACTGCGACACCCGCAACGACCTGCTGGCCCGCGACGGCTCGGCGGTCGAGCGCAAGGACGGCTCCACCTGCGTGGTCACCTCGATGACCATCCACGACCCGTACACCGGCAGGACGGTGCAGTGGAGCAAGCAGCAGGCGTCGAAGATCCAGATCGACCACGTGATGCCGCTGTCCTACGACTGGCAGATGGGCGCCAGTCAGTGGGACAAGCCGAAGCGCGTGCAGATCGCCAACGACCCGCTCAACCTCATCCCCGCCGACGGCTCGCAGAACGCCTCCAAGGGCGACTCCGGTCCGTCCGCCTGGCTGCCGGCCGCCCCGGAGATCCGCTGCGCGTACGCGGTGCGCTTCGCCCAGGTTTCGCTGAAGTACCAGCTGCCGGTGACCGAGGCCGACAAGAAGGCGATGCTGCAGCAGTGCGGCGGCTGACCAGGAGCTGAGGAAACGTTCCGCTGCTCGGGCCCGGTCCGGGGGCGGCGGAACGGTCCGCGACGGGTGGGGCGCCGTCAGAGGCGGGACGTTCGGATGGTATTCGTGTGCGGTGGACTCGATGATCTCCCGGTTCTCGCGGCGTGCATTGCCCGCCGTCGCCGTGGCCGCGCTGCTGGCGGGCTGCACCGGTTCGGGCGGCTCCACGGACGCGCCCACCGCCCCGTCGGCCGCCGAGCTCGCCGGGGAGGTGGCCCCGGAGCTCCGGGTCTTCTACGGCCAGCGGCTCGCCTGGAAGCCGTGCGACGGCGAGGCGGCCGTGCAGTGCGCCACGCTCAGGGTCCCGCTGGACTACGCCGACCCGGCCGGCGGGACCTTCGACGTCGCCGTGGCCAGGATCGGCAGCAGCGACCCCGGCCGGCGGATCGGCTCGCTGGTGGTCAACCCGGGCGGTCCCGGCAACAGCGGTGTGGACATGGTCCGCGGCGGCCGCAACGACTACGACGGCCCGCTCCGCGACCACTACGACATCGTCGGCTTCGACCCCCGCGGCGCCGGCCGCAGCTCGCCGGTCAACTGCCTGGACGACCGCGCCCGTGACGAGTGGCTCGCCGCCGACGTCTCCGGCCCCGAGCACGGCAAGGTCCTCGGCGACGCCTGCCTCGCCAAGTACGGCAAGCTGCTGACGCACCTCGGCACCCGTGACTCCGCCCGCGACATGGACGTGCTGCGCGCCGTGCTCGGCGACCGCAGGCTCAGCTACCTCGGCATGTCCTACGGCAGTTACCTCGGCAGCGTCTACACCGAGGAGTTCCCCGACCGGGTCGGCCGGCTCGTCCTGGACGGCGCCATCGACCCCGCGAAGCCGCAGGCCGCGACCAACATCGAGCAGTACGGGGGCTACGAGCGCGCGCTGCACGCCTTCGCCGCCGACTGCGCGCGCCGGGCGGGCTGCCCGTTCGGCGACGACCCGGACCGGGCCGCCGAGCGGGCGGCCGGGTTCCTCGACGGGCTCGGGCGCCGGCCGCTCAGGACCGAGGACGGCCGGCTGCTCACCTCCGTCGCCGCCTGGAGCGCCGTGTTCGAGGGCCTCTCCGGCGACGAGGGCGGCTGGGACTCCCTGGCGAACGCCCTGGACCGGGCGGTGCTGGGCCGGGG
This sequence comes from Kitasatospora sp. NPDC056327, assembly GCF_042261735.1. Lineage (NCBI taxonomy): Bacteria > Bacillati > Actinomycetota > Actinomycetes > Kitasatosporales > Streptomycetaceae > Kitasatospora > Kitasatospora sp. NPDC056327. The sequence continues at coordinate 18,769 of NZ_JBHJRC010000027.1, forward strand.
CGACGACCTCCTCGCCTACGCCGACGGCTACCGAAGGCGCGGCCAGGACGGCCGCTACAGCAACTCCGTCGACGCCTACACCGCCATCTACTGCGCCGACGGCGCGACCGAGGTCCCGGCCGGTGACGCCCTGAAGGCCGCGTACCAGGAGCTGGCCGCCAGGGCCCCGCTGGTCACCCGGCACGAGCCGGCCGCCGAGCTGTTCGACCCCGACTGCCGCGGCTGGCCGTTCCGTTCGCCCGAGAAGGCGCATCCGATCGGCTCGAAGGCCACGACGCCGATCGTCGTGGTCGGCTCCACCGGCGACCCGGTCACGACGTACGCCAACGCCCGGCAGCTCACCGCCCAGCTCGGCAACGCCGTCCTGCTCACCCGCGAGGGGGAGGGCCACACCGCCTACGCGCGGAGCGGGTGCGTCCGGGCCGCGGTGCGCGCGTACTTCGTCGACGGCACGGTGCCCGCCGCCGGGACGCGCTGCGCGAGCGACCCGGTGCGGTGAGGCGCCGGGGTGCGGTGGGCCCGGCGCGCGCGGTGGCCGGCACGGTGACGCAACGGCGGGACGCACCACGGGCTCTGGCCGTGGTGCGTCCCGCCGGGCGTCCTGCCGGGGTGTCCTGCCGGGTTCGCCGCGTCAGGACGTGGGCGGCCGGGTGAGGTCGTAGAAGGTCGAGCCGCCGACCGTGCGGGCGGTGTAGTGGCTGGTCACCCACGCCTCGATCTCGGCGGTCTGCGACTGCGACGACCCGCCGTCCGTGCCACGGGCGGCTCCGGTGCCGGTACCGGAGCCGTTCGTCTCGGTGAGGGCGACGCGCATGCTCCCACCGCCGATGAACCAGTGGACCTTGCCCTCCTTCACGTACTGCTGGAAGGCGCCCAGGCTGAGCGACGGGTCACTGCTGTTGAAGCCTCCGAGGGCCATCACCGGTACGCCGGAGGCGAGTTGGTAGCTGGCGGCGTTCTGGGAGCCGCTCGTCGCGGCGGCCCAGCGGTAGCCCTCGGCGTCCTGCTTCAGCAGGGCCGCGGCCTCGGCGCCGACCCTGGCGCCGTTCAGCAGCCCGCCCATGCCGCCGGGACCGCCCGCGCCGCCCATGCCGCCCGTGCCGCCGGCCTCGCCGGTGCCGTCGGGGAGGCCGCCCGGGGCGCCGCCCCCGTCGGGCACGGTGCCCCCGCCGGGGAGCCGGGTGCCGTCGCGGCCGTCGGTCGCTCCGCCGCCGGGGAACTGCGCTCCGCCGCCGGGGAACTGGGCGCCGCCGCCGGGGACCTGCCCGCCGCCCTGGTTGCGCCCGCGCCCGCCGTCCTGGCCGCCCTGGCCGCCGTCCTGCTGCGGGAAGGCCGGGAAACCGCCGCCCGGACCGCCCCCGCGCCGGCCGCCGCCCGGACCGGAGCCGCCCTCCACCGCCGGACCGGCCACCACGATCGAGCCCTGGTGCGCGGTGCCGACCGTCTGCACCGCGTACGCCGTGGGTCCGCCCAGTGCGGCCGCCGCGCCCACCAGGCCCGCCACCGCGGTCAGCCGCCCGGCGAGCTTCCGGGCACCGGAGCCGTTGCCCGGGTTCGCGCCCGGGCCCTCGGCGTCGGCGCGCCGCGCGAGCCGCGCCGCCGCCGGACCGGCCGCGAGCAGCGCCGCCGCGGCGAGCAGTCCGCCCACCAGTACCGCCGGGCGCAGCCACGGCAGGAAGTCCGCACTCCGTCCGAGCAGCACGTACGCCCACACCGACGTCACCGCCAGCGTGCCGGCCAGCACGGCCGCGTACGGCAGCCGGTGCCGGGCCCGCCACAGCCCGTCCACGCCCATGCCGACCAGGGCCGCGACCGCCGGGGCCAGCGCCACCGTGTAGTACTGGTGGAAGATCCCGGACATGAAGCTGAAGGTCAGCGCGGTGCAGAGCAGCCAGCCGCCCCACACCAGGAAGGCCGCGCGCGCGGTGTCCGTCCGGGCGTGGCGCCGGGTGGCCCACAGACCGAGCACCAGCAGGATCAGCGAGGCCGGCATCAGCCAGGCGATCTGCCCCCCGATGTCGCCGTCGAACAGCCGGGTGATGCCGGTCTCGCCCCAGCCGCCACCGCCGCCGCGCATCCCGCCGGCCGGAGCACCGGCGGGCACCTCGCCGAACACCGCCCCGGCCCCGCCGGGGAACCCGCCGCGGCCGAGGCCGACGCTGCCGGTCTCGTTGCCGTTGAGCCGGCCGAGGCCGTTGTAGCCGAAGGTGAGGGAGAGGAAGCTGTTGTCCTGCGACCCGCCGACGTACGGCCGCGCCGAGGCCGGCACCAGTTCGACCACCGCGACCCACCAGCCGCCCGCGACCACCATCGCCAGCCCGCCGGCCAGCAGCTGGCGGACCCGCCGCCACAGCCCGGTCGGCGCGGCCACCAGGTAGATCACCGCGAAGGCGGGCAGCACCAGGAACGCCTGCAGCGTCTTGGTGAGGAAGGCCAGCCCGAACATCACGCCGGTGAACACCAGCCACCGGGTGCCCGCCGCCTCGACCGCCCGCACCAGCCCGTACGCGGCCAGGGTGAGCAGCAGCACCAGCAGCGCGTCCGGGTTGTTGAAGCGGAACATCAGCGCCGCGACCGGCGTCAGCGCGAACACGGCGCCCGCCAGCAGCCCGGCGAGCGGCGAGAAGCGCCGGCGCACCGTCGCGTACAGCACGCCCACCGAGCCCACCGCCATCAGCGACTGCGGGGCCAGCACCGACCAGGAGGAGAGCCCGAAGACCCGGGCGGCGAGCGCCATCGGCCAGAGCGCCAGCGGCGGCTTGTCGACGGTGATGAAGTTCCCGGGGTCCGAGGAGCCGTAGAAGAAGGCCTTCCAGCTCTGGCTGCCGGCCTGGGCGGCGGCCGAGTAGAAGGAGTTGGCCCAGCCGGACGCGGACAGGCCCCAGAGATAGAGGACGGCGGTCGAGGCCAGCAGCGCGAGCAGCGCGGGCCGCACCCAGCGCGGGTCGTCGGCGCGTCCGCGCCAGGCCCGGGCCGGCAGGGTGCGCAGCCGTCCCGCCCAGGACGCCGGGCCCTTGGGACCGACGGGCGGCAGCGGGAACGCGGGGAACAGCGGGTGCCCGGCGGCGCGCGGGTGCCCGGCGGGCCGCTCCGGTCCGTCGGGCCGTTCGGGCGCCGTCCCCTCCGGCGCGGGGGCGGGCGGGAGCTGCGGGGGCGGGTAGGCCCCGGCCTCCGGCCAGGGCTCGCCGGCCGGCGGGGTGAGGCTGGTCGTGGTCATGGGCGCTACGTTCGGGTGCCCGGCTGAGAGAACGGTGAGACGCGGGTGTGAGCCGCCTGTGATGTGCCCGGCGGCCCGGGTGATCCTGCCCGGCCGGGGGGCCGGTCCTGCCCGTCCTGTCCTTCCCGCCGCCGTGCACGGGCCGCCGCGCAGCGCGTCCGGCCCCTCCTGCCCGTCCGGGCCCGGGCCGGGCCCTCCCGAGGGTCCGGGTCGTCCTGCCCGGTCAGGCGGCCTGCGGCATCACCAGGTGCTTGCCGAGCCACTCCAGGGCGGGCGGGATCTCCCTGGTCCAGGTGTGGAAGTTGTGGCCGCCGGTGTCGAGGGTGATGGTGGAGAGCCTGGTCGGCGCCTTGAAGGCGTTGACCATGGCCTGGGTGCCCTCGTAGTTGTTCTCGTCGTAGCTGGTGGCGAGCAGCAGCGCGACGGGTTCGGCGGGCTTGTTCCTCAGCCGCCAGACCAGGTCGTTCTCCTGCTTCAGCCGGTCGTTCCCCGCGAACAGGTCGCCGGTGGTCTCGTCGATCGGCGCCGTGTAGTAGCCGGAGAGCGAGATCGCGGCCCGGTACGCGTCCGGCTTGCGCAGGGCGAACTTGAGGGCGCAGTAGCCGCCGGTCGAGTTGCCGATCACCGCGCGGTTGGCCGGGTCGGTGCCGATCCGGTAGTTGGCGGCCAGCGCCTCGGGCAGGTCGCTGGTGAAGAAGGTCTCCACCTGGGGCCCGCCGGGGACGTCCATGCACTCGGTGTCGCGGTTGCCGACCAGGGTGGGGCGCATCAGCACCAGGACGGTCGGCGGCAGCTTCTGCTGCTCGATCGCGGTGAGCGCGGACGCCGGGTACTGCATCAGCGTGATGAGCTTCTCCGCCGAGCCCGGGTAGCCGGCCAGCACCAGTGCCATCGGGAACCTGCGCTGCTGGTACTCCGGCTGGAAGTACTGCGGCGGGAGGTAGACGAACGCGTCGCTGCTGAGTCCGCTCGACGAGCCGCGGACGGCGACCTCCTGGATCAGTCCGGAGCGGTCGCGGGCCGAGCCCTGTGCCGAGTACATGTTCTTCTCGCCGGTGACGGAGAGCGAGGCGGCGGCGTTCGGCTGGTGGTCGACGACCGTGCCCGGCTTGCCGTTGGTGCCGAGCAGGTCGCTCCAGGAGCTGTAGAAGCCGAAGTAGCCGTTGGCGATCAGTCCCATGGCGACCAGCACCGCGACCTGGGTGGCGAGGAACGCGCCGATCCGTCCGGTCCAGGACTTCCAGCCGCGCCCGCCGAATCTCGGCCAGAGCCACATCGTGGCGGCGAAGACGCCGATCGCGACGAGGGCGGCGATGATCTGGAGCGGAAGACCCGTGAGGCTGAGCACGTCCCGATCGTAGTTGACGTGAGGAACCGCTCCGTGCGCCCTGTCGCACGCCCCCGCTACGCTTCGATGCGCCGTAAGTGCGCCCTGTTGACCGCGTCTTGTCGTCTCGGGATCATGTCGGCGGGGACAGCGACTGCACGGAGTGTGCATGCATCAGTACCGAGAGATCATCCGGGGGAACGGCATGAAGTCCATCACCAAGGCGGGCGTTGCGGTGGGCAGCGTCCTCCTGCTGGCGGCCTGTTCGAGCGGGGGTTCCGGCGGCAGCTCGTCGGCGTCCGGCTCGTCGGACGCGTTCAGCGCCCTGCCCGCACCCACGAGGACGCCCACCTTCACGCCGACGCCCACCCCGACCCCGACGCCCTACGGGCCGGTCCTCGCCGGCTACGTCGACCCGGTCGGCGCCGCGCTCGGCCGGATCAACCCGGCCGCCGACCTGCCCGGGTTCTCGGCGAGCCTCCAGGAGGCCGCCACCGCCGCCAACTCCGCGAGCAGCGGACTCGGCCTGAGTGACACGCCCACCGCCGTCGGCACCACCAAGCGCCAGTTGGTCACGGCGCTCTCGCAGCTCGCCACGGACCTGACCAAGCTCCGCAGCGACATCAAGTCGAAGACCTTCTGCACCACCGGTTCGGCCTTCGCCCAGGTCGGCCTCTCCGAGAGCCTCAAGTCCATACCCGCGGCCCTCGCCGAGATGACCGCCGCCGGCTACACCACCAACTTCACGGTTCCGACGACGCCGCAGCCGCAGACCCGCACGCTCGACAACGGCGCCTTCGTCACCAAGGGCCGCCTCAAGGGCTCGGGCCAGCTCAACATCGACAACACTGCCGGCACCAGCGACTCCGTGGTCTCGCTCTCCAAGAGCGGCAAGGCGGTCCACTCGCTGTACGTCGGCAAGGGGAAGAAGGCGTCGATCGAGGGCATCGAGGACGGCACCTACGACGTCTTCTTCTCGGACGGCGTCGACTGGGACCCGACCCTGAAGATGTTCACCCAGAGCTGCAGCTACACGAAGTTCGACGACACCCTGGCCTTCGAGACCAACCGGAAGACGTACTCGATCTGGTCGATCACGCTGACCGCGAAGGTCGGCGGCAACGCCAAGACGAGCGACGTGGACGAGGAGAACTTCCCGCAGGTGTAGCGCCACCGCGGACGTCACCCACGCACGTCACCCGCGCACGTCACCGCGGACACGAGTGCGCACCCGAGTGCCGCCGGCCGGGCCTCGCCCCGGTCGGCGGCACTCGTCGTTCGCGACCGGGTCCACGGCCGCCCGCTCCACGCCTCGCCGCCGCCCCGGCCGGCCCCGCCGCCCCGCCGGTGCGAGCGGTCAGGGCCGGCGGCCGGTCGGTGTGCCGCCGGCGACCAGCTGGCCGGTGGCGGTGAGGGCCAGGCGGGAGAAGAGGGTGCCGGAGAACCCGAACAGCAGGGAGACGGCCAGGGCGAGGGGGCGGTCCGGCGCGTCCCAGGAGTTGTCCAGGAAGACGTGCCCGAGCAGGTTGAGCTCCGGGTCGGCGAGCATCCGGACCAGCAGCACGCCGCCGACCGCCGCGAGCGCACCGCCGACCGGTGCGAGCACCAGCACGCCCCAGGAGACCGGTCGCTGGGCCCGCAGCACGCCGGTCAGCGGGGAGAGGAAGCCGCCCAGCGCGCCGAGCACCATGGTCGGGTGGTGCCCCAGGGTGGCACCGATCAGGTAGGCGGCCCCGAGGCCGATCGTCGCGAGCCAGAGGGCGGTGCGCTGCTGCTCGTACTCGCGCTCCGCCTCGGTGTCCTCCCGGTCGTGGAGGTACTCGACGGCGGCGGCCAGGCGCGCCGGGGTCCGGGAGCTGTCGGACGGCGGGTCGAGGTCGGCGGCGAGTTCGGCGTCCCCGGGGACGGTGGAGTCGGCGAGCTTGAGGCGCAGCGCCCCGAGCCGGTCGGTCGCCTCCTCGGGGGGCAGGAGGCGGATCAGGTCCAGTTCGCAGGCGTGCAGCACCCGCCAGGCGGCGGCCAGTTTGGACAGCGGGATCGAGAGCACCCAGGAGGAGCGGGGGGAGAACCGCCACACGATCATGTTCGTGTGCTCCATGGCGTCGAGCCGTTCGGTGACGGCGGCCAGTACGGCGGCGCGGGCCGCCGTGGCGTCGGGCGCGTCACCGGTCGGTCCGGCGGGCGGTCCGCCGCCCGGCCCGGTGCCCGAGAGCGCGGTCACCCGGGCCCGTGCCTCGCCGATGCGGCTCTGCAGCCGGCGGTACTGCGGGGCGGCGATGAACCCCCGGCTGGTGAGGAAGACGATGGCCAGGTAGGCGAGGCAGATCCCTGCCGGCGCCCAACCGGCGTTCCCCGACTGTCCCATCAGGCCCCCCTGTTGGCGATCGTCCGATCATCGTGCCGCAGAAGGCGCCGGTTCGGGGAGTGGTTCCGCACTCCCGGCCGCAGCCGGGCGGGGCGGACGGGGCGAGGCGGGGGCCGGGCGGGGGTGCGGTGCCCGTCCGCCGGGCTGTCGGGCTGTCGGGCTGTCGGGCGCGACTGTCAGTGGCCCGTGCCACACTCCCGTCATGGCTCCCGAACCACTCGCCACCCTCACCTTCGCCGCCTGGCGCCGCCTCGACCTCGCGGCCGCCTCCCGGGTCGCCGCCCAGGCCGCGGCCGCCGTCGGCGGGCGTCTCGACCGCGTCGAGACGGTCCAGCACTTGGGCGGGCCGCTGCACCGCGTCCTGGTCGAGCGCGACGAGCGGATGTTCGCGCTGATACCGGGCGGTCGGGTCACGGTCGGGTTCGACGTGGCGGGCTGGCGGCCGTCGGCCGAACTCCTCGCCTGCTACCGGGAGGAGAGCGCCGCCCAGGGCTTCGGCGACGAAGACCTGCACACCGAACTCGCCCGACGCCTCAGCCCGCGCCGGACCGTCACCGTGCCGACCCTGCTGATGGCCGTCCTGGACGAGCCCGTCGAGGAGGAGGTCGACGAGATGCCGGCCGTCCTCGCGGGCGAGGGCCTGCGGCTGCCGACCTCCGACGAGTGGGAGCACGCCTGCGGGGCCGGGGCCCGCACGCTGTTCCGCTGGGGCGACGAGCTCCCGCTCGACCGGATCCCGGTCGAGGACGGCACCGGCCCGCAGGCCGGGCGGAACGCCTTCGGCCTGCGCATCGCCCACGACACCTACACCTCGGAGATCACCAGCGAGCCGGGGGTGGTCTACGGCGGCGACGGCGGGGAGTCGGTCTGCGGCGGCTACGGCCCCGTCCTGGCCTGGCTCCCGCTCGCCACGGCGAACCGGAACCCGGACCTCGCGGCGTTCCTCTACGGCGAGGGCGCGGACGACGCCGCCGACTCCCTCTCCGTCCGGCCGGTCCTCGACCTCCGCTGAGCGCCGTTCCTCCTCGTCCTCCTCCTTCCCCCGCCCCGGTCGTACCGGCGGATCGGCCCGCCGTCCCTCCGGGGGACGCCCGGTCCCGGCCCCTCCTTCCGCCGCCCCCGCGCCCGGGGCGACTTCTGCCCGCACTGTTGACCAATTGAAATGGGCATGGCACTTTCGTGCGGCGCGGGCGTCCGCAACCGGTCGGACGCCCCGCATCCCCCACAAGGAGAGCCATGTTCAAGAGACTTGCCGCCGCGTCCGCCGCGAGCGCAGTCGTCGCCGGGGTCCTGACCTCGGTGGCGGCCGCCCCCGCGCAGGCGGTGCAGGCCGGTGACCTGACGTCCACCATCGCGCTGAGCAACTGCTCCGCCGCGCTGGTGCGGTACCCCTCCTCCGTCGACGCCGACCGGGCCCTCATGCTCACCAACGGGCACTGCCTGCCGACCATGCCGACCGCCGGCCAGGTCATCCAGAACCAGTCCGCCAGCCGCAGCGGCACCCTGCTCAACGCCTCGGGCGGCTCCCTCGGCACCGTGCAGGCCGACCGGATCCTCTATGCGACGATGACCGGCACGGACGTCGCGCTGTACCAGCTCACCGACACCTTCGGCTCGATCGGCTCCAAGTTCGGCGCGACCGCGCTGACCATCAGCGACACCCACCCGGTCGACGGCTCGTCGATGTTCATACCGTCCTCGTACTGGAAGCAGACCTGGAACTGCTCGATCAACGGGTTCGTCGGCACCCTGCGCGAGGACGCCTGGACCTGGCGCGACTCCATCCGCTACAGCTCCGGCTGCAACACCACGCACGGCACCTCGGGTTCGCCGATCGTCGACGCCGCCACGAAGAAGGTCGTCGGCATCAACAACACCGGCAACGACGACGGCCAGATGTGCACGCTCAACAACCCCTGCGAGGTGGCGGCCGACGGCACCACCACCGCGACCAAGGGCCAGAGCTACGGCCAGGAGACCTACTGGTTCACCACCTGCCTGGGCAACGGGCGCGTCATCGACCTCAACGTCAGCGGCTGCCTGCTGACGAAGCCCGCGGGCAGCGGCACCGTCTCGGTCGCCAACCCGGGCAGCCAGTCGACGGCGGTGGGCGGTTCGGCGAACCTCCAGATCCAGGCGAGCGGCGGCTCGACGCCGTACACCTACTCGGCCACCGGCCTGCCGGCCGGTCTGTCGATCAACGCCTCCACCGGCGCGGTCACCGGCACCGCGACCACGGCGGGCACGTACAACGTGACCGTGACCGCCAAGGACTCGGCCAACAGGACCGGGACCGCGAGCTTCACCTGGACGGTCACCGGCGGCGGTGGGGGCACCTGCACGCCGGCGCAGCTGCTCGGCAACGCCGGCTTCGAGACGGGCTCGGCCGCGCCGTGGGCCACGTCCAGCGGTGTGGTGGACAACTCGGCGTCGCAGGCGGCGCACGGCGGTTCGTGGAAGGCGTGGCTGAACGGCTACGGCTCGGCCCGCACGGACACGCTGTCGCAGACGGTCTCCGTCCCGTCCGGCTGCAGGGCGACCCTGAGCTTCTACCTGCACATCGATTCGGGCGAGTCCGGCTCGACGGTGTACGACAAGCTGACCGTGCAGGTCAACGGCACCACGCTGAAGACCTACTCCAACGCCGACGCGGCCGCCGGCTACCAGCTGCGGACCTTCGACCTGTCGGCCTACGCGGGCCAGACGGTGACCGTCAAGTTCACCGGCACCGAGGACGCCTCGCTGCAGACCAGCTTCGTGATCGACGACACCTCGATCGCCACGAGCTGACCCACTCTCGGCGCGACGGGCAGCCGCACAGGAAGTCGGTGAGGCCGACTTCCTGTGCGGTGCCGCTTCCCGGACGAGGGCGGGAGCCCGGCCGGATCAGCGCACCGGGGGCACCCGGCAGAGGAGCACGCGGCCGTCCACCGTGCCGATGACGAGCCGGCCGGGGGCGGGGGCGGTCAGGGAGAGGGCCACGGTCGGGGCGCCGCCGACCGTGAGCCGGGTGCGCCGGCGGACGCCGCCGTCGGCCGCGTCGAGGGCGACGACCTCGCCCGAGGTGAGGGCGGCGAAGACGGTCTCGCCGTCTGTGTCGACGGCGGTCACGGGGGCGTCGGCCGTGAACACCCACTGCACCAGGCCGTCGGGGAAGCGGCGGCGGGCGACGAAGACGTCGTCGGGCCGGCGCCCGTGCGGGTGGTGGATCGTGCCGGTGTGGATCAGCGCGCCGGCCGTGTCGCCGTCGCCCGTGAGCCGGACGGCCGGGCCGGTGGAAAGGTGCCCGGACCGCACGGCGTCCCACGCGAGCGGGAACAGCCGGCGGACCGTCGGCTCGCCCCCGGCGGCCGCCGGCGGGTCGACGGCGACGACCCACTTGTCCTTCCAGTACTTCTTCCTCCTGCCCTGGAGGAAGAGCAGTTCGGGGCTGCGCCGGACCGCGAAGTGGGTGCTGTAGCAGTCGTAGGCGCCGAGCGCCGGCCCGGGAGAGCGCCGCCCCTCCTGGTCGAGCACCACCGTCGCGGCGTCCGGCCGGTCGTCGCGGGTGTCGCGGAGCGCGAGCCGGCCGTCGAGGGCGGCGGTGAGGGCGGCGGGGAACACGGCCCCGACGGAGCCGAGGGTGCTGCCGTCCGCGAGGGAGAGCCGTTCGACGTCGCCCGGCAGGTCCGCCCAGCCGATGCCGGGGGCCCAACGGGCCGGGCGGGGCACGTTGACCCAGGCCGACTCCTGGTCGGCGGCGACATGGAGTTCGCGCGCGCCGTCGGGGTCGGCGACCGACCACTGCGGCTCGCCCGAGGGCAGCCGGCACTCCAGCTTCACCCCTTCGAGCGCCGCCAGCACCCGGCCGTCGTCCAACGCCTCCACCGCCCACACCTGCCGCCGCGGCGCCCACGACGTGCCGTGGGCGGCGGCGAGTGCGGCGACCATGTCCCGGGCGGCCCGCTTGGCGCCGCCGGCGCGGCGCGGGGCCCTCACGCGCGGGCCCTTGAGCCGGCGGAAGGAGATGCTGCGCGGGGGGAGGCCGCGCCAGTCGTCGTGCCGGACGACGGCGGCGGAGCCGTGGGTGTCGGGAGCCTTGTCGGCCTCCTCGTCGGGCGGGGCGACGACCAGTTCCAGCGCGCGGCCGTCGGTGCTCCAGCCCACCCGCCGCACCTCCCGGCGGTCCGCCAGGGCGGAGACGGTGGTGCCGTGCTCCAGGTCGACGAGGAGGAGTTCGCCCTCGTAGAAGTAGCCGCCGTCGTAGGAGCCGGTGCCGACGGCGAGCAGCGGGAGGTGCGGGTGGAGGGCGAGGTCGAGCACCGGCCAGTCGCTGCGGACGACGTGGTGGCAGCGGAGGTCGCCGAGGCCGTAGACGCCGACGCGGTGCCCCGCCCAGTCGGGGACGGAGCGTCCGCCCCAGGACAGCCGGCCGACGCTGCCGCCGAGGGCGACCAGCCCCCGTGCCTCGTCGCGCACGGCCACCTTGGGCTTCCCGATCTCGGCGAACGGCCCGCCGCCGAGGACCTGGTGGACGTGCAGCGGCCGCTCGGGCGTCGGACGGTCGGTCTCCGGGGGGATCATCGGGCGATCCTCCCACGTCAGGGCGGTTGCCGGGCCGCCGGGGCGGCCTCCCGGAGGAGCGGGGAGGAACCGGCCCGTGGCGACGTCCGGAGGCGGTCCTCCGGGGGTAGTGTGCGGGCATGCCGGACACTGCGCTGCTCATCGTCGATCTGCAGAGCGCCCTGCTGGTCGGGGCCCACGACGCCGAAGGCTGCCTCGCCCGCGTCGCCGGACTCGCCGCGCGCGCCCGGGCGGCCGGCGCACCGGTGTTCTACCTGCGGCAGCGGGTCGAGATCCCCGGGGTGGCGGCCGAACTGCTGGACGTCCACCCGGCGGTGGCGCCGCAGCCGGGTGACGCCGTGCTGGACAAGGACAGCGCGGACGCCTTCCTGGACACGCCGCTCGACGCGGCACTGCGCGAACGCGGCGTCCGGCGGGTGGCCGTGGCGGGGTTCGCCACCGAGTACTGCGTCGACTCGACCGGCCGGAGCGCGCTCTCCCACGGCTACGACCTCGTCCTCGTCGCCGACGGCCACACCACCCCCGCACGCCCCGCCGACAGCCCCCTGCCCACCGCGGAACAGGCGATCGTCCACCACAACGCGGTCTTCGCGACCATCCTCTACGCCGGCCGCACCGTCCAGGTGCTCCCGGCCGAGGCCGTGGACTTCACCACCGGCGCGGTGACCGGACAGGGCCGGCGGGATCCCGGGGCCGGGTGGGGGAGGGGATCATGACTGCCTTCGGGCGGGGACGCGCCGGGCGGGGGTGAAGGGGGTCAGGCGGAGTCACGGGGGATGCGGTGGTGCCACTCCTTGCTGAAGACGACGTTGCCGGCCTCCTCCGCCCTGAGTTTGGTGCGGGCGAGCAGGTGGGTGGGGTCGCAGCGGAGTTCGGTGCGGGTGTGGACGGTGATGTCCCAGCCGATGGCGGGGCGTTCGAGGCGGACGGTGCGGTCGGTCCGGGCCTGGGCGCTGAGGGGGGTGGCGGTGAGGACGCGGTAGGCGGTGACGGTCTGTTCGGCGCGGACCAGGCCGTCGGAGTGGGTGCGGGTGCCGTCGGTGGACGGGGAGAGCTCGGTGCGCCACTCGCGGCGGCCGATGTCGTGGACCGTCACGCGTTCGGGGCGCGCGGTGAGCGGCTCGGTGACGTGCAGCGGGGGCGGTAGCGGGAGGACGGGGGAGCGGAAGCCGATCGTGTCGATGCCGGGGGCCGGCGCGCGGACCGGCAGGGTGAGGGCGGAGTGCGAGGGGTCGAGCGCGAACCCGGTGGGTTCGGGGTCGGGCCAGATCCACGGCCAGTAGGTGGAGGCCAGGGCGAGCCGGAGCCGGTGGCCGGGCGGGAGGGTGGCGCCGGTGGCGGCGAGGTCGAGGGTGAGGTCGACGGCCGGGTCGGTGGCGGCCAGTGCCCGGACGCCGCGGGTGAGCAGGGTGGAGGTGCCGTCGGGGGCGACGTCGCACAGGCGGGCGGCGATCAGGCAGGGGCCGGCGGCCGGGTGCAGGCGCAGGGTCAGGGACGGGACGCCGAGGAGGTCCAGGGCCTCGGGCAGCGGACGGGAGTCGAAGCAGACCGAGCGGCCGTCCTCCTCGCGCTGGTCGGGCGGCTGGTCGGCGGGGCGGCCGAGCGGGACGGGCGCGCCGGCGTCGAGGCCGGTGTGCTGGGGGGAGCGGACGTGCACCCAGCGGTCCCCGGAGGCGGTGCCGGCGGTGCGCAGCGGTCCGTCGAGGCCGTGGTGGACGGGGCGGACCCCGGGCTGGGGCCAGGGGTCGTCGCCCGCCCAGTGGGTGGTGCGCCAGGCGCGCAGGGCGGGGGTGGCGAGGGCGCCGGTGTCGAGGTCGCGCAGCCAGTGGTCGTACCAGCGCAGGACCTCGGGGAGGATCTCGTCGGGCAGGCCGTGCGGCCAGGGGCCGAGGACGGCGCGGACGGGGACGCCCGAACCGCCGGAGCCGGTACCGCCGGAGCCCTCGCCGCCGGAGGAGCCGGAGGCCCCGGCGGCGAGGGCGAGGAGGGCGGAGGCGGACGGGTCGGACCAGCCGGCGACGGCGAGGGTGGGGACGGCGGCGTTCTCGACCGGGTCCGGTGCGGCGGCGAGCCAGCCGGCGAGCGGTGGTTCGAGGGCGTCGAGCCGGGACAGCCACATCGCCCGCCAGTCGTCGCCGGCGTACTGCGGGTCCGGCGGACGGGCGGCGTCGGCGAGGTGGGCGGTGGCACGGGTGTGGCCGTCGGCGGCGAGGACGGCGCCGCCGAGGCGGTGCGGGCCGTCCGGGCAGGCGACGACCGCGGCGCGGACGGTGTCCGGGGCGAGGGCGGCCAGGCGCAGGGCGGTGTCCCCGGCGGTGCCGGTGCCGAGCAGGCCGATCCGGCCGTTGCACCAGGGCCGGGCGGCCAGCCACCGGGCGACCTCGGCGCCGTCTGCCACGAGGCCGGCCCCGGCGGCGGACGGCAGGCCGCCGGAGTTGCCGTGGCCGCGGGCGTCGACCCGGACGGCGGCGTGGCCGTGGCCGGCGAACCAGGGGTGACGGCGGGCGTCGTCGCTGGCGGTCCAGTCGGTGAGCCGGCCGGTGGAGTACTCCAGGACGACCGGGACGGGTTCGTCGGTCGCCGGGCGCCAGAGCCGGGCGTGGAGTTCGGTGCCGTCGGGGAGGGGGACGCGCAGGTCCTCGCGGGTGGTGCGGTAGGGGTACGAGGGCATGGCCGCTCCCATCGGGTCCCGGTCGGTGCGGATCATTCCGACAGTAGGGGAGGAAGCGGACGCGCGCCCGGCGAGCGGGACGCCGGGGCGTCGCCCTTCCTCCTTCCGTTCGTCCGCCACCCGGTGACCCAGTCGTAATTGCGCATGACTTGCAACTAATTGCGACGAGAAGGAAAGATGGCCCAGCTCCAAGGGCCGAAAGACCCCTCCGGAGCACCGAGAACCACCGGCGAACCATCGAAGAACCACCGGCAGCCCCCCCGACGGCTCCAAGAGAGGACCCCCGATGACCGGCTCCCGCTGGCGCGACAGGCTCACCCGAGAGGAGTGGATCCGCCTGGCAGGCATGGGCGGCTTCATCCTCGCGCTGCACGTGATCGGCTGGTTCACCCTGCTCGCGCTCGTCGTGCCCGAGCACTACGACGTCGGAGGCCAGATCTTCGGCGCCGGCATGGGCCTCACCGCGTACACCCTGGGCATGCGGCACGCCTTCGACGCGGACCACATCGCCGCCATCGACAACACCACCCGCAAGCTGATGGGCCAGGGCAAGCGCCCGCTCTCGGTCGGCTTCTGGTTCTCGCTCGGGCACTCGTCGATCGTCTTCGGCCTCTGCGCGCTGCTCGCCTTCGGCATCCGCTCGCTGGCCGGCCAGGTCGAGTCGGAGGACTCCACCCTGCACGAGACGACCGGTCTGATCGGCGTCACCGTCTCCGGCACCTTCCTGCTGGTGCTCGGCCTGATCAACCTCGGCGCGTTCAACGGCATCCTCAAGGTGTTCCGCCGGATGCGCGAGGGCGAGTTCGACGAGGCCGAGCTGGAGGCGCAGCTGGAGAAGCGCGGTTTCATGAACCGCATCCTCGGCCGGGTGACCAAGGCGGTCACCAAGCCCTGGCACATGTACCCGGTGGGCCTGCTGTTCGGCCTGGGCTTCGACACCGCCACCGAGGTGTCGCTCCTGGTGCTGGCCGGCGGCGCGGCGGCCTTCCAGCTGCCGTGGTACGCGCTGCTGGTGCTGCCGGTCCTGTTCGCCGCCGGCATGAGCCTGCTGGACACCATCGACGGCTCGTTCATGAACTTCGCCTACGACTGGGCGTTCTCCAAGCCGGTGCGGAAGATCTACTACAACCTGACCGTCACCGGCCTGTCGGTGCTGGTCGCCCTGGTCATCGGCTCGATCGAGCTGATCGGGCTGCTCGGCGAGAAGCTCGACATCACCAGCGGGCCGGTCGCCTGGATCGGGGAGCTGAACCTGGACCTCGTCGGCTACGCGATCGTCGGCCTGTTCGTGCTGACCTGGGCGGCGGCGATCGCCTACTGGAAGTTCGGCAACGTCGAGGAGAAGTGGTCGGCCGGGCTGACCGCCGCGGCCGCCGAGAAGAGCGAGTAGCCGGAGTGCGGAAAGCGGGCCGGCCGGCCCGGGGACGGTTCCCCGGGCCGGCCGGCCCGCTCGCTGTGCCGCTGTCCTCCGCGGGCGGGGTCAGTAGCGGGTGCGGAGCTCCGACTTGCCGTACGGCACTCCGAAGAACCGGCTGCGCCAGAGACCGACCGTGATGCTCACACCACGGCTGCCGCGGCGGTTGTTCGCCTGCTCGATCCCCTTGCTCCAGCTCTTCAGGAGCCAGCCGAAGCCCTTCAGGATGCCGCCGATGATCTTCGCGGCGATGTGCGGGAAGAGACCGACGATCAGGCCGACCAGCTTGCTGACGGTGCTGGCGGTCTTCAGCTGCTTGGCCAGCCGCGCGGCGCCGGCCTTGCTCAGGTAGGCGGTCCACTTCTTGTACCAGGCCAGGCCGGTCAGGTCCTCCATGGAGATCGGGTCGACCGGGTAGCCGTACTGGTTGGGCGAGCCCTCCAGCAGCGGGTCGGTCTGGAGGAACCGGCCGGTGGTCGGGTCGTAGAGCCGCACGCCCATCAGGACCAGGCCGCTGAGCGTGTCGGCGGAGCGGAGCTGCCCGCCGTGCCAGCCGTACGCGGCGGTGCCGGGCGCGTCGGTGACGTTGCCGTACTCGTCGTAGTGGTAGACCGCGAGGTCCTGGGTGCCGTCCGGGGACATCTGGACGGACACGTCGCCGTGCAGGTTGGTCAGCTGGAGGACCGCGCCGCCGTCGGCGCCGGTGGCGGCCGTGAGCAGACCGGTGAGGTCACGGACGTTGCGGACGACCCGGCCCGCCGCGTCCTTGGACCAGCTGGGGTTGTCCCCGGAGCCGTCGTAGTGGCTGGTGGTCAGCGCGGTGACCGCCCAGGTGCCGTCGGTGCCCCTGGTCTCCGTGGTGGCCCTGCCGAGCCGGCCGGCGGCGTCGAGGTCCCAGGTGCGGCGGGTGTCGCCGAGGGTCTCGTCGCGGACCAGGTCGTTGGCGAAGTAGCCCAGCCGGGTGCCCTTGGGCAGGGTGGTGGTGCGGCCGTAGGCGTCGTAGGAGTAGCCGGTGCCGACGAGGCGGTCGGCGGTGTCGTAGGCGTGGGTCTCGGAGGTGGTGACGGCGTCGGCGGTGGCCGGGTCGCAGTCGTCGGTGACACCGGTGCGGCCGGTCCGGTTGCTGCTCCGGTCGAAGGCGTAGGACCGGGTGGCGCAGGCCAGGCCGGTGCTCTCGGCGGCCCTGGTGAGGCGGCCGGCGGCGTCGTAGGCGAAGGAGCCCGCGGTGCTGTTGCCGTCGGTCTGGGTCCGGCCGGCCTGCTGGCCGTGGACGGTGTAGTCGGCGGTGTCGGCCAGCAGGACGTTGCCCGCCTGGTCGGTGTAGGTCTTGCCGGTCTGGATGCCCCGGCTGTCGTAGGTGTTGGTGAGGACGTTGCCGCCGGGCAGGGTCTGGGTGAGCAGGCGGCCCTCGACGTCGTAGGTGGCGTTGAAGGTGCCGGCCACCGAGTCGGTCAGCGAGGTGGGCAGGCCGCGCGGGTCCTTGGCGGTGTCGTAGCCGTAGGTGGTGGTCGACGGCGCCGAGTCGGTGCGCTTCACCACCCGGTCGAGCCGGTCGTACTCGGTGGTGGTGACGTTGCCGGTGCCGTCGTCGTAGGAGACCGGGCGGCCGAGCCTGTCGTACTGCTGGGTGACGGTCGTCGAGCCGTTCGTGACGGTGGACGGCAGGCCGGTGGCCGGGTCGTAGCCGTGCACGGTCTCCGGGACGGCGGTCCCGGTGCCCCCGGTGACGGTGACCTTCACGGGGCGGCCGGCGGCGTCGTGGGTGCGGCCGGTGGTGCGGGTGACGCCGTTGGCGGTCTCGGTGACCAGGGTGGTGACGCCCAGACGGTCGTACTGGAACGTCTTGGTGGGCAGCTGCGACGGGTTGGCACCGCCGCCGGCGACCTGGGCGGCCGGCGCGGTGGAGCAGACCAGACCGGCCCACTCGGGGCGGCCGGAGCAGGGGCCGGTGCCGGTGGCCGCGTAGTACGTGGTCACGGTGGTGCCGGCGTCGGAGCCGTCGGAGTTCGGGCGGCTCTGGGAGGTCACCCGGCCGCCGGCGTCGTAGCCGGTGGCGGTGGTGATCCGCAGGCCCGCCGGGTCCTGGACGGTCCGGGTGGCCAGGCCCTGGGCCCAGTCGTACTCGGTGGCGGTGGTGCGCTGGTCGGCGTCGGAGGCGTAGCCGTCGATCCGGGCGCCGACGGTCACCGAGGTGACCTGGTCGCTGACCGCGGCCCCGGCCGGGCGGCCCTCGTCGTAGCCGGTCACGGTGTGGGTGCGGGCCGCGACCTCGGTGCCGGCGGTGAGCGCCGGGGAGGTGCCGGAGGCGGCCAGGTCGTGCTCCAGGGTGACCAGCCGCAGCGGGTCGTACTGGTCGGTGAGCCGCTTGCCGTCGGCCGAGTGGACCGAGATCTCGGAGAGCACCTGGGCGCGGTCGGCGGTGGAGCGGCCGGCGATGCCGAGGGCCCGCAGCTTGGCGAGGTCGGCGCCGGTGGTGGCCAGGGACAGGATGCGGTTCTCCGCGGACAGGGTCCGCACCACGCTGCCGAAGGCGTCGTACTCGGTGGTGGTGATGCCGCCGCCGGGGGTGGCGGTGTTGACCTCGCGCCCGGAGGCGTTGGTGTAGGTCAGCGAGGCGCGGGCGTAGGCGGCGGTGCCGAGCGCCCTGCCGTCGTGGCCGGCCGGGACGGCGTCGGGCGGCAGCACCGCGGTGGCGTCGGTCGGGGCGTCGGTCTGGCCCCAGGCCGCGACGTCGGACGGTGCCAGCGGGTACGGCGCGTTGGCGCCGCTCAGCGGGACGTCGTAGACCACCGAGGTGGTCGCGGTGCCGTCGGTGACGTCCTTGGTGCCCTGCTTGAGGGTGGGCCGGGAGGCGGCGAGCAGCATGCCCTCGCCGGCGGTGGCGGCGTTGCCCGCCCTGCCGTACTCCAGGGTCCACGGCAGCTCACCGGGCTCGGTCACGGTGGTGACCCGGCCGGCCGCGTCGTAGGCGTACGCGGTCTTCAGCGCCGGGCTGATCCGCGGGTCCCAGACCTCGCGCAGCCGTCCCTGGTCGTCGTAGGCGTACTGCGACATGACGACCGGGGTGGCCGCCGCGGCACCGGGCTCGGTGGACCAGAGGCGGATCTGCCGCACCTGGCCGGCGACGTCGCCCAGTGCGGACGCGGTCGCGGTGGTGGCGTCGGCGTAGACGTACTCCAGCACCCGGCAGCCGGCCGTGGCCGGCACGGTGGCGCAGTCGGCGGAGGCGGTCGCCGACAGCGGGGCGACGACCAGCCTGGGCCGGGCGAGGGTCTTCCCGCCGGAGACGACCTTCTCGGAGACGACCGAGGTGGTCGAGTTCTGGCTGGGCAGCGAGGTGGCGGTGGCCTGCCAGGTGGTCGCGGCCGGGTCGACCTTGCCGAAGGAGACGGTGGTGCCCGAGGTGTCCTTCAGGGTGAAGGCGCCGGTGAAGGAGCCGGTCAGGGTGAGGTCCTCGGCACCGGGCTCGGGCTTCCAGCCGCCGGCGCCGGTGGCGGTGAAGCCGGTCTCCCCGCCGTCGGAGGTGACCACCGAGACGGAGGTCGGGGAGGTCCGGCGGACGTGGGTGTACGCGGTGTCGGCGCCCTCGGCGGTGGTGCCGGCGCTCCACTGCGGGCCGAAGATCGCGGCCTGGCCCTCCTGGGCCGAGCCGTTGGCCGGCCGGCGGGAGGAGAAGGAGCGCTCGGCGCTCAGGCCGAAGCCCTCGGCGTCGGAGGCGGAGAGGGTGAGGTCACCGGTGAGGGTGTTCACCCGGCCGGGGCCGACCGCGGTCTCCGGCGAGGTGCCGGCGTTGCGGTCCACGGTGACGGTGTTCGGCTCGGTGGCGTCGGTGGCGGTGCCGTCGGTGAAGACCGCGCGGACGTCCACGGGGCCGTTCTCGGCGAGGGTGTCGGTGATGTTCCAGGCCAGCGGGGCCGGCTTGCCGCCCGGGGCGGCGAACGGCCAGGCGGTCACCGGCGAGCCGCCGGTGGTGCGGACGTCCGCGACCGGGACGTCCTTCCAGGCGTCCGTCTCGCCGCGGCGGTACTGGTAGCGCACGCCGGTGTAGGTGCTGTTGCCCTCGGCCTGCAGCGAGGTGCGGCGGGCCGGGCGCTCGCCCGCGCCGGGGGCGACCAGGGCGGAGCCCTTGCCCGCGTAGAAGGTGTACGTGCGGTCGGCGGAGACGTTGCCCGCGGCGTCCCGGCTGTGCGCCGTGACGGTGTGGGCGCCCGCCTTGAAGGAGAGCCTCGCGGTGACCGGAGCCCCGGTGGTCGGCGCGGTGACCCAGGCGCCGCCGTCCAGCCTGTACTGGACGTCCTTCACGTCGCTGCCGGGCGGGGTGAAGGTGAAGTTCCCGCCGTAGTTGCCGCTCGCGTCCGGGGTGCCCGCCCACTGGCCGGCCGGGAAGTCGCCGGAGGCGATGGCGGTGGTGCCCGGGGCGACGGTGTCGACGGTGAAGGTGCGGAAGGCGGACCAGGCGCTGTTGACGGTGCCGTCGCCGGAGCGGGAGCGCCACTTGTAGGCGCCGGGCGCCAGCGCGGTGGACGGCGTCCAGGTGAAGGTCGAGCCGGAGGCCGCCCAGGCGCTGTGGCCGGTCTGCAGGGCGGCGGTGCCGTTGGCGGCCCAGACCTCGAAGTCCAGCACGACGTTGCCGCCGTCGGGGTCGGTCGCCTTGGCGGAGAACGCCGGGGTGGCGTCACCGGTGACGGCGCCGGCGGCCGGGCTCAGCAGGGTGGAGACGGCCGGCGGGGTGTTGTAGGTCACCGACAGGTAGGGCGTGTTGGCGGACGCGTTGCCGGAGTTGAACTTCTTCCAGCCGTACGGGTCGCTCTCGTCGGTGGCCCGGATGCCCAGGGTGTTGTTGGCGTTGCCGTTCGCCGCCCAGGCCTTGACCAGGGCGGTGATGTCCTGGTTGACCCAGCCGTCGTTGCAGGAGCCGGAGTAGCCCTTGGTCGCCGTGGAGGTGGCCCACTTCCTGTTCCAGCCGGGCTGCGCCGTCCAGCGGGTGGCGGTGCCGGCCGATCCGGTGTCCCAGACCTCCCAGCTCTTCGCCGTGCAGGACCAGCTGTGGAAGTTCCACAGGTTGAGCTTGCCGCTGGTGATCTGCTTCCCGCTGATCTTCGACATCGGGAACTGCAGGAAGGAGCGGGCGACCTGGCCGGAGCCGTTGTTGCCCAGCTTCAGCTCGGCCTGCGAGGAGACGTCGGTGGCGTAGCCCTGCTGGACGAAGGTGTCGAAGCCGACGCCGATGTTGACCGCGGGGTCGACGGTGACCGGGTACCTGGTCGCCGGGTCGTTGAGGAACGCGGCGTCCGGGGTGAGCGTGAGGTCGACGGCGTTGCCGTTCTGGGTGACCTTCAGGCCGACCGGCGCGGTGCGGGTGTGCTCGCCGCTGCGCTCGTCGACCTGCGAGTCCCACATCACCGGGGCGGGCAGCTGACCCTTCTCCTCGCCGGTCCCCGGGTCGAGGAAGGAGACCGAGTTGTCCGCGTTGTGGCGGGCCCGCAGGCCCGCCGCGTCCAGGGTCATCGTGACGGTGCCGTTGGCGGCGACCGCGGAGCGGTCCCGGAGTTCGAGGAACTGCTCGAAGCCGGTCCGGGTGGACTCGATGACCAGGTCGGTCGCGGTGAGGGCGTCCCGGTACCGGGCCTTGGTGCCGTCGACGACGGGGGCCGGCAGGGTGCCGCGCCAGGAGAGCGACATGCTGGTGCCGTCGCCGTTGTCGAGCGAGACCAGGGGGACCGCCGGGGCCTGCTGGTCCCCGGCCGGTGCGCCGGCCGCCTTGAACTTCGACGCGGCGGGCGGGGCCGTGGCACCGGCCAGGGTGAGGCCGAGCGGGTGGCCCTTGGCCTTGACGGAGCCGTCGGCCTGCGGGGCCAGGGTCACGTCGATCGGCTGGAGCCGGCCGTCCTTGTCCTTGTAGCGGACCGGGCCGGTGGCCATGTCCAGGGTGGTGGTGCCGTCCGGGTTGATCCAGGTGGTGGTGGACTCGGTGCGTTCGTCCGTCACCTCGATCCGGCGGTTCTCCAGCCGGGCCCTGAGGTGGGCGGTGGCGATGTCCTTGGCCTCCGCGGCTCCGAGCGCCCTGCCGGGCGCGGGGGCCGGGGCCTGCGGGGTGACGGCGACGGCCTGACCGGTCGTCATGATGACGGCGGCGGCGTCGGCGGCGAGCACCACGGCGAGTGCGACCGCGGTGTTGCGCAGCACGCCGTTGCGGCGGCGCGGTGCAGGGGCGGCTGGCACGGTGCCGCCGGCGCGGGGCCGGGGCGGTGTGCCGGTCGGGTGGGACATGGAACTCCTCGACGGTCTTCGGATGAGGGGTGATGAGGGGTGACGACGGCGCGCGCCCGCCCCGCCGGCAGGGCCGCGGCGGAGCGGACGTCCGGAGGCGGGGCCGCGCCGGACCCGGGCGGGTCCGGCGCGGCCCGGGGAACACCTCTGGGCATGCGCATGTCAGTAAAGGACTGGTCATGGCCGTGGGCATGAATCGGCCAAATTTGCGAGCGGAGGCAACCGTCCGAAAAGCGGACGGAAGGTCAGGAAGCGAACTATGCCGGGGGCGGGGGCGGCGGCGGGTGGCCGCGCGGCGGCCGGCGGAGGTTCCGCGGCCTACGGCGCCGCCGCCACCGCGTAGCGGCGCGCGGGGCCGTGGGCCAGGGCCCGGTCGAGCAGGGCGTGCGCCCGCAGCTCGGCCGCCTCCTGGTCGGGTGCGCGGACGTACAGCACCAGGCCGATGCCGCCCGGGACGGCGCGGGCCCGCGTGTGTTCCAGGCCGTCGCCCGGAACGGCGCGTGCCCACAGGGTGCCCTGGACGTCGGCGGCCCCGGCCTCGCCCGTCGGCGAGGTCGAGAGGTCCAGGAGGGTCAGGTGGACGGCGAACACCGGGCGGTCAGTCCCAGCCGATGATCCGGGCGTCCGGCCCGTCCCAGCCGATCCCCGGGGCGTCCCAGCCGATCGCGGGCCCGGCGGGGGCGGCGGTGACGGCGGCGGCGACGGCGGGGCCGGTGGACGGGGCGGCGAACGCGGGGGCGGCGGCGGTGGCGAGGGTGAGCGCGAGGGCGGTGACGGCGAGCAGCCGGACGGGCTTCGGCACGGCGGTTCCTGTTCTCTGCACGGCGGTTCAGGGCGGGGTGGGTGGTGCGTGGTGCATGGTGCGTTGCGCGCAGTCCGAATACTTCCGGTGCCCGGCCCCCGGCGGGAGGGAGATCGGCGGGCAGCATCCGGCCAGGCAGCATGCTGCAACCGTGGGCCGCCGACGGGGGGTGGCGCCGCCGGTCGGGAGCCGTTCGAAGAACAGACCGGACGGTCCGGTTCTGCCGGGCTGACCGGATCGCGTCTTGTGGGGGCGGGATCACCGGCGGAAGGATCGTGGACCGGTCGGCCGGACCGGAACCATTCGTGGGTGGGGCGATGCTGTGACGATCAGGGGTCGTTGACGTGCTGGAACTGCTGGGCCTGGACGCCACCGCGGAATCCGTGTACCGCGAGATGCTCGCGGACCCGGAGGGCGGGGTGGCCGAACTCTGCGAACGCCTCCGGCTCCCCGAAGCGGTCGTCCGGGCCGCCCTGGACCGGCTCGCCGACCTGACCCTGCTGCGCGCCTCCCGGGAGCGCCCGGGGTCCCTGTGGCCGGTCAGCCCGGAGCGCGGGCTGGAGCTGCTGCTGCGCCGTCAGGAGGAGGAACTCGCCCGACGCCAACAGGAGTTGGCGGTCTCGAAGGCCGCCGTGGCGCGCGCCGTCGCGGAGTACGCCACGCTGCGCTCGGCCACCCTGGTGGACGGCGGCGAGCGGCTGGTCGGCCTCGACGCGATCCAGGCCAAACTGGAGGTGCTGACCGCCCGGCTGACCACCGAGTGCCTGGGTGTGATGCCCGGCGGCGCGCAGTCCGCCGCCAGCCTGGCGGCCTCCCGTCCGCTGGACGAGGACGCCCTGCGGCGCGGCGTCACCCTGCGCACCATCTACCAGGACAGCGTCCGCAACGACCCGGAGACCTTCGCCTACACCCAGTGGATGACCTCGCTGGGCGGCCGGGTGCGCACCGCCCCGGTGCTGCCGCCGCGGATGCTGGTCTTCGACGGGACCACCGCCGTGGTGCCGATCGACCCGGAGAACACCCGGGCCGGCGCGCTGTGCACCGAGGAGCCGGGGATCGTTGCCTCGCTGATCGCGCTGTTCGAGCAGACCTGGGAGACCGCCGTCCCGCTCGGCGACGACCGCCCCGGGGACACCGGCACCGGTCTGAGTCCCGGTGAGCGCGAGCTGCTGCGGCTGCTGTCCACCGGGCTGACCGACGACGCGGCGGCCAAGCGGCTGGGCGTCTCGGTGCGGACCGTCCGCCGGCAGATGGCGGCGCTGATGGAGCGTCTGGAGGCCGCGAGCCGCTTCGAGGCGGGGCTCAAGGCGGCCCAGCGCGGCTGGCTCTGAGGCCCGCTCCGGTACGGGCCGGGTGCCGGGGTGCCCGGCTGCGGGGGTGCTCGCGGGCTCGGGGTGGCGGTGCTCGCGGGCTCGGGGTGGCGGTGCTCGCGGGCTCGGGGCGGCAGAGCGTCCACAGAACGCAGAAGTTCACCTCCGGGCTCTTGTCCGGTCATTTTCTACGCGCGTATCTTTGGGCGCTGCGGGGGGCCTCCCAGGCTTCCGCACGGCTTTCTACGCGGGTAGCGGGGCAGTGCGCACCGTGCGCCCGGCCGACCGACCCTCACCACAGCTAGGAGTCCCGTTCCGGTGACCACCCCCACTGCTCCCCGCCCGCGCTCCCGCCGCGCCCTGCTGCGCGCCGCGATCGTCCCGGCCGGTCTGGCCGCCTCCCTGGTGCTGGCCCCGCTGCCGGCCGCCGTGGCCGCGCCCTCCGCCGACGTGCTGATCGCCGAGGTCTACGGCGGCGGCGGCAACTCGGGCGCCACCCTGAAGAACGACTTCGTCGAGCTGGCCAACAAGGGCGGCGCCGCCTTCGGCCTGGACGGCTGGAGCGTCCAGTACATATCCGCCGCCCCCGGCCCCGCCTCCCAGTGGGGCGTCACCCCGCTGACCGGCTCGGTCGCCCCCGGCGGCCGCTACCTGGTGGCCGAGGCGGCCGGCGCGGCGGGCACCGTCGAGCTGCCCGCCCCGGACGCGGCCGGCTCGCTGGCGCTCTCCGCCACCAGCGGCACCGTCGCGCTGGTGCGCGGCACCGACCCGCTGACCTGCAAGACCGCCGCCGACTGCGCGGCCGACCCGCGGGTTCGCGACCTCGTGGGCTTCGGCACCGCCGCCGTCCGCGAGGGCTCGCCGGTCCCCGGCGCCTCCAACACCGCCGCGGTGGCCCGCAAGGGCGGCCTGCCGGACACCGACGACAACGCCGCCGACCTCGCGGCCGGCGCGCCGACGCCGACCAACAGCCGCGGCGAGGTCGCCGAGGGCTCCACGCCGACCGGCCCGACCGAGCCGGGCACCGTGCGGATCCACGACATCCAGGGGAGCACCCGGGTCTCGGACCGCACCGGCAGGACCGTCGCGGGCGTGCCCGGCGTGGTCACCGGCGTGCGGGCGTACGGCTCCAAGGGCTTCTGGATCCAGGACCCGAACCCGGACGCCGACCCGGCCACCAGCGAGGGCGTCTTCGTCTACACCGGCTCCGCCGACCCGACCGTCAAGGTCGGCGACGCGGTGCTGGTCACCGGCAAGGTGACGGAGTACTACCCGAACTTCAACGGCGGCTCGCAGTCGCTGACCCAGCTGAGCAACCCGGCCGTCACCGTGGTCTCCTCCGGCAACCCGCTGCCGGCCGCGGTGGTCGTCGACACCCGCAACATCCCGGGCACCTACAGCCCCGCGGCCGGCGCCGACGGCACGATCAACGGCGTCGCCCTGGACCCGGAGAAGTACACCCTCGACTTCTACGAGTCGCTGGAGGGGATGCTGGTCGAGGTCCGCGACGTGCGGGTCGTCCAGGCCACCGACAAGTACAACGAGCTGTGGGTCGCGGCCGACAAGCAGGACCAGAAGTCAAAGCGCGGCGGTCTGCTCTACGAGTCCTACGCCGAGCCGAACGTCGGCCGGCTGATGGTCCAGCAGCAGGCGCCGGTCTCCCGGCAGCCCTTCCCGGTCGCCAACGTCGGCGACGTGCTGACCGGTACCACCGCGGGCCCGCTGGACTACAACCAGTTCGGCGGCTACACCCTGGTCGCCGGCACGCTGGGCGCGCTCCAGGACAACCACCTGCAGCGCGAGGTCACCGCCCCGGCCGGTGAGCGCGAGCTCACCATCGCCACCTACAACGTCGAGAACCTGGCCGCCACCAACCCGGACGCCAAGTTCGCCGAGCTGGCCGCGGGCGTCGTCACCCACCTGCGCTCGCCCGACATCGTCGCCCTGGAGGAGATCCAGGACAACAACGGTGCCAAGAACGACGGCACGGTGGACGCGAGCGAGACCGTCGCGAAGTTCACCGCCGCGATCAGGGCGGCCGGCGGCCCGGCGTACGACTGGCGCGCGGTCGACCCGGAGAACGGCAAGGACGGCGGCGAGCCGGGCGGCAACATCCGCCAGGTGTTCCTGTTCAACCCGCAGCGGGTCTCCTTCACCGACATCCCCGGCGGCACCGCCACCACCGCCGTGGACGTGGCCGGCACCGGCGCGGCCGCCTCGCTGACCGCCTCGCCCGGCCGGATCGCGCCGGCCGACGCCGCGTGGGCCAACAGCCGCAAGCCGCTGGTCGGTCAGTTCTCCTTCCGCGGCAAGAAGGTCTTCGTCATCGCCAACCACTTCAACAGCAAG
Organism: Kitasatospora sp. NPDC056327; assembly: GCF_042261735.1. Lineage (NCBI taxonomy): Bacteria > Bacillati > Actinomycetota > Actinomycetes > Kitasatosporales > Streptomycetaceae > Kitasatospora > Kitasatospora sp. NPDC056327. Next base: position 45,057 of record NZ_JBHJRC010000027.1, read on the forward strand.
GGCGGCGACCAGGGCATCGACAGCCGCTTCCAGGCCCCGACCCGCTCCTCCGAGGTCCAGCGGATCGCCCAGGCCACGGTCGAGCAGGCCTTCGTCGCCAAGCTGCTGGCCGCCGACAAGGAGGCCCGGGTGGTCTCGGTCGGCGACTTCAACGACTACCAGTTCTCGCCGGCGCTGGCCGCGCTGACCAAGGACGGCGTGCTGCGCGACCTGGTGAACGAGCTGCCGGAGAAGGAGCAGTACTCCTACGTCTACCAGGGCAACTCGCAGGTGCTGGACCACATCCTGGTCAGCCCCGAGGTCGGCTACGCCAAGTACGACGTGGTGCACATCAACGCCGAGTTCGCCCAGCAGGCGAGCGACCACGACCCGCAGGTGGTCCGCATCAAGCCGTGAGGCCGCGGCGGGCCGGGCCGAGGGGGTGGTGACCGGGTCCGGTCACCACCCCCTCGGGGCTTTCCGCCGCTGCTACCCCAGGGCGTCCAGCACGGCCCCGGCCATCGCCCGCTGGCCGGCGGCGTTCGGGTGGAAGGGCACGGCCGGCGAGCCGGGCAGCGCGCCCTCGATCCAGCGGTCGTCCGAGCAGACGTCGTGCCCGCGGGTCGGCGCGGCGGTGTCGACGTAGGTGCCGCCGGTGGCCGCCGCGGTGGCCCGCAGCATCCCGTTCAGCCGTTCCAGCACGTCGTGCAGGTAGGGGATGTCGCGCGGGGCGATCGGCTGGCGGAGCACGCAGGAGGCGCCGTCGGAGGGCAGCACCGAGGGGTACCCGACCAGCAGGATCCGGGCGTTCGGGGCCTTGGCGCGCAGCCTCCGCACGGTGTCGGCGAGCCGCGGCGCGGTCTCGTCGATCCGCGCGGCGAGGTCGTCCCGGCCGTACTGCCAGGACCAGCCGGACCAGCCGGACCAGTCCCAGCGGCCGTTGCGGTAGACGTCGGTGCACGGGGTGCCGAGCGGGTTGACCACCGCGCCGGCGATGCAGGTGGCGATCACGTCGCCGATCCCGATGTCGCTGTCGCCGAGGTCGTTGCCGCCGATCCCGAGGGTGACGAGGTCGGTGTCGGCGGTCACCGCGTCGATCTGCGGGTCGTTGACCCGGACGAAGGCGTCGTACTGGGCCCGGGTGACGGACTCGACCTTGGCGGCGGCGCAGGTGACGTCGCGGTGGGCGGCGGCGCCCAGGGCGGCGGCGACCAGCCGGCCGTAGTTGTGGTCGGAGCGCAGGCAGAGCCCGGCCGACTGGGCCGGGACGCCGGCGCCGGCCGCGTAGGAGTCGCCGAGCGCGACGTAGCGGTGGGGGGCGGTGGCGGGGGCGGCGTGGGCGCCGGTGGCGGTGGCGGTCAGGGCGAGGGCGGCGCCCAGCGCGGTGGACGCGAGCAGCAGGGAACGGCGGGCACGGCGGAGCACGGTTCCTCCTGGGGGAGGGGAACGGGTGGGGGTGGGGGTCGTGCGAGCCGGGCCACAGCTTCTACTGACAGGTAAGTTACTGGCAGGTTTCGCCGTCGTCCATGCCGCGCGCACACCTTTTCGAAAACCCCCGGGAGGAATCCCGGGCCGCTTCGCCGGAAGTGCCGCCCGGCGGCCCGGCGGGCAATTCGGAATTCCGCTCCACCGGGTGTCGAAGGCATTTCCGAAACGGGGTGGAGCGGAATTCGCGCGGCCGTTCGCCACCGGCCCCCGCGGTTGACGGGACGGTTGACGGGCGGTGGCGCAGGCCGCAGTATCGGGCCACCCCGGACTGCCGGACCCCTGGTGGAGGAGCTGCCCGCATGGCCCTGGACGCCGACGTCATCGTCATCGGAGCCGGACTCGCGGGCCTCGCCGCGACCGCCGAACTCACCGACGCCGGACGGAAGGTGATCCTCCTCGACCAGGAGCCCGCGGCCTCCTTCGGCGGCCAGGCGCACTGGTCCTTCGGCGGCCTCTTCCTGGTCGACTCGCCCGAGCAGCGCCGGATGCGGATCCGGGACTCGCACGCCCTCGCCTGGCAGGACTGGCTCGGCACCGCCGGGTTCGACCGCCCCGAGGACGCCTGGCCGCGCCGCTGGGCCGAGGCCTACGTCGACTTCGCCGCGGGGGAGAAGCGGTCCTGGCTGCGCGCGATGGGCGTCCGCTTCTTCCCCGTCGTCGGCTGGGCCGAGCGCGGTGGACTGCTCGCCGACGGCCCCGGCAACTCGGTGCCCCGCTTCCACATCACCTGGGGGACCGGCCCCGGCCTGCTCGAACCCTTCGTCCGGCGGGTCCGCGTCGCCGCCGCCCGGGGCCTGGTCGACCTGCGGTTCCGCCACCGGGTCACCGGGCTGGCGGCGAGCGCGGGCGCCGTCGACACGGTGACGGGAGAGGTGCTGGTGCCGGACGGCGCGGCCCGCGGCGAGGCCAGCTCCCGGGAGCCGTCCGGCCGGTTCGAGCTGCGCGCGCAGGCCGTGGTCGTCGCCTCCGGCGGCATCGGCGGCAACCACGACCTCGTCCGCAAGGCCTGGCCCGCCCGGCTCGGCACCCCGCCCGGGCGGATGCTCTCCGGCGTGCCCGCGCACGTCGACGGGCTGATGCTCGGGATCGCCGCCGACGCCGGGGCCGCACTGGTCAACGGCGACCGGATGTGGCACTACACCGAGGGCATCGCCAACTGGGACCCGGTCTGGGCCGGCCACGGCATCCGCATCCTGCCCGGTCCCTCCTCGCTCTGGCTCGACGCCCGGGGCCGCCGGCTGCCCGTCCCGCTGTTCCCCGGATTCGACACCCTCGGCACCCTGGAGCACATCCGCGGCACCGGGCACGACCACACCTGGTTCGTGCTCAACCGGAGGATCATCGAGAAGGAGTTCACCCTCTCCGGCTCCGAACAGAACCCCGACCTCACCGGCCGCTCGCTGCGCGGCGTCCTGGCCCGCGCGCTGCCCGGCGCGCCCGGCCCGGTGCGCACCCACCTCGACCACGGGCCCGACTTCGTCGTCGCGGGCAACCTCCACGACCTCGCCCGCGCGATGAACGCCAAGGCGCGCGCCCGGCTGATCGACACCGCCGAGCTGCGCCGGGTCGTCGAGGCCCGGGACCGCCAGCTCGCCAACCCCTTCGCCAAGGACCTCCAGGTGACCGCGGTCCACGGCGCCCGGCGCTACCTCGGCGACCGGCTGATCCGCACCGCGGCCCCGCACCGCATCCTCGATCCGGACGCCGCCCCGCTGATCGCCGTCCGGCTGTCCGTGCTGACCCGCAAGTCGCTCGGCGGCCTGCACACCGACCTCTCCGCCCGCGTCCTGCGGCCGGACGGCTCCGTCCTGGACGGCCTCTACGCCGCGGGCGAGGCGTCCGGCTTCGGCGGCGGCGGCGTGCACGGCTACCGCTCCCTGGAGGGCACCTTCCTCGGCGGCTGTCTCTTCTCCGGCCGCGCGGCGGGCCGGGCCGCCGCCGAGGCGACGGCGTAGCGGGGGTCACGGTGCGGTGGGGGCGGCGGTGCGGCGGTGCCCGTTCGCCGGTGCCTCCGGACCGGGGCGGCGCCCCTTCGCGGTGGGCCCCGGTGGGCGGGGTCAGTCGTTGAGGGCGATCCAGAGGAAGAAGACCGTCATCAGGGCGAACAGCAGCGACATGTAGGCGAGCAGCGGGACGCCGTCGGCGGCGGGGTGACCGAGGACGACCATCTTGGTGGGGTAGCGCGGCAGGTAGGCGATCTCGACCCGGTCGCCCGGTTCGAGTCCGACGCGGCCGCGCAGCGAGATCGAGGTGACGGCCTCGACGGCCGGGCCGTCCGCGACCTCGAAGCGCACCCGGACGTCGGTCTCGGTGCCCTCCTCGCCCGTGGAGCGGTGCCGGACGTCGGTCACCTCGGCGGGCAGGCGCGTTCCGTGGCGGCGGATCCGGTACGTCATGGCGGCCCGCGACCCCGTGTAGTACGAGCCCGCGCAGGTGACCGTCCCGATCGCGAGGGCGAGGAGGTTCACGGGCCCGGAGCGTACCCGCCGACCGGCCCGACGGACAGCGCCGGGGCGATTGACTGCCTTCTGTTGGCCAGGAGTTGATGCTTCCGTCACCGGTGCTGCCGAGCCGGAGGTGATCCACGTGGCGGACCGCCCGGTCGAGCGGCGCGGCGACGTGGCCGTCGTGCGGGGGAGCGGACGACCGAGCTGCCGCGGTGCTCGCCGACGACCGGGCCGAGGCTGCGCGGCGGGCCGCCGCCCGGCCGGCCGCCGAGGTCGGCCCGAGCGACGTCCGGGGCGGCTTCCTGCCGCTCGGGAGGCCGCCGCCGTGCAGGAGCCGACCGCCGCCGGCCGACGCGTCCTGATGGTCGGCGACGGCGTCAACGACGCCCCGGCGCCGGTCGCCGCGCACACCGGGGTGGCGACGGGCCGGGCCGGCCC